>CAYYGL010000034.1:0-10390 GCA_964471235.1 uncultured Calditrichaceae bacterium | reverse complement strand
GAAAGGGGAAAAGGGAAAGGATGGTGAAGGGGCGTCAATGGGGAGAGGAGTATAAAGGCAGGGTGTGTTGTCAGCGGTCAACATAAATGGATCGGTTAAAAAAATATCTGTCCACACCCCCACCCCTTATACCCTATACCCTTATACCTGATACCCTATACCCATAACCATTATGAAATCAATGACCAACAAACTAACCCCCTATTTGTTCATTTCACCCTACGTGATCTTCTTTTTGACCTTCATTGCCTTTCCGGTGATTTTCTCCGTGGTGTTGATGTTTCACAAATGGAACATCATTGCGCCCATGGAGTTTGCCGGGTTAACCAACTTTGTGCGCCTGATTCACGACCCCATGTTTTTTCGCTCCCTGCTCAACACGGTCATATTCCTGGTGATTCATATCCCTTTGCAAATCATCATCGCCCTCTTTTTTGCCGAGCTGCTCAATCAAAATATTCGCTTGAGAGGATTTTTCCGCGGTGCGTATTTTCTGCCGGTGGTGGTCTCCGGGGTGGTGATCACCATTCTCTGGCAGCAGCTCATGGGCTTTGATTCCGGGCTGATCAACCGGCTGCTGGTGCGGCTGGGATTGGGTAAAGTCGGCTGGCTGGTCGACCCGGCAATTGCCATGCCCTCCATCGCTCTCATTGCCACCTGGAAGAATGTGGGCTTGTATATCGTGCTTTTTCTTGCCGGACTGCAAAGTGTTCCGCCGTACTATTACGAAGCCGCGGACATTGACGGCGCCACCCACTGGCAGAAGTTCCGCTACATCACCCTGCCGGCGATTAATCCCACCATCTTTATGGTGCTGGTGCTGTCCACCATCGGCGGTTTTTCCCTGTTTATCGAACCCTATATCCTTACCGGCGGGGGTCCGTTGAACAGCACCCTCTCCACCGTTCTCTACATTTACAAGGAAGGCTTCTTCTTCTACCACATGGGTTATGCTGCCACCCTGGGCATCGTGTATGCCTTTATGATTTTGCTGGTAATTGCCATTCAACGGCGCTTTGTGGAGAAGGAGGTATGATGATATGAAACGGCTTTTGTTATATCTTGTTCTCATCCTCGGCGCGGTAATGTTTACCTATCCCTTTTTGTGGATGGTAAGCGCCACCTTTGCCCCGGAGCAGGAAATCAGCAAATTGCTGCTGCTGCCGTCCAAATTTGTATGGACCAGCTACCAGCAGGTATTTGCCAAAATTCCCATTCTCCGGGCACTACTGAACAGCATGTTGGTGGCAAGTGCCATCACCCTCTCCGTGATTGTGCTGGCATCCATGGTGGGCTATGCCCTTTCCCGCTACCGTTTTAAAGGGCAGAATCTGCTCTTCTACATCATCATCTTTACCATGACCCTGCCGTTTCAAATCACCCTGATCCCCCAGTACATCATGATGGTGAAATTCGGTTGGGTGGATAGCTACCTGGCGTTGATTGTGCCGTATATGATCAATGCCTTTGCCATTATCCTGTTCCGGCAGCATTTTATGACCATCCCGCAGGATTTAATTGATGCGGCGCGAATAGACGGCTGTGGGGAACTGCGCATTCTGTTCCGCATTCTCATGCCCAATTCGATCCCGGCGGTGGTCACGGTGGGCATCATCACCTTTATGACCGCCTGGAACGAGGTGCTCTGGCCTCTGATTGTCATCCGTGACCAGGAGATGATGACCATGCCCCAGTTGGTGGCGCTGTTTGTGGTCGGCGGCAGGGCGGAATCCCAGTTAGGAGTCAAGTTAGCTGCTGCCACCCTGTTAGCGATGCCCATTGTGCTGGCGTATTTCTTCTTCCAGCGCTATTTTATCCAGAGCATGGCGTCATCGGGGTTGAAGGAGTAAGATGAAAGATGAAAGATGAAAGATGAAAGATTAAAGAGGAAAGATGAAAGGCGATTTGCCAATGGGAAGGGGACCCAAACCCTTTACCGAATCTTAAATTTTCAATCCCCGATTGCAAATCCATCTCTGCTGGTGACACCGGCAACCCAAAACTCATAACTCATAACTATCCCCCTGATACCCCACTCCCAACCGGAGGTACAACATGAAACTGCCATTTCGTAACTACACCATCCGCAGATGGTCCATGGATGATGTGAACTTCCTCTCTTATCCGCGGCGTTGAAAGATGAGTGGCGCTCATAGCAGATCCCTGACGGAATACCCGGGCTGCCCGGACGCTCCACTGCCGACTACCGGAACCCCCTGCCGGGAAGAGAATCCTCGTTTTTTCCGCAGGCGGTGGTGGATGGTGCGCTGGCTGTTCCCGCTCCTCCTTACGATTCTCACCGCCGCCTGCAGCAAAGCACCTTCCCATGTTCCCAACTCCCTGGTTAACTTTGCCCATCTTGAGCATCTCTATCAAGCGGTGACGATAGACAGCCTCCCGGCAGCGTTTGTCTATATCTACAGCGAGTATCCGGATTATCAACCGGTGGAAGCCCCCGGGGAAGGCATCGCCTGTGTGGATGATGTCGCCCGGGCAGCGGTACTCTACCTGCGCCATTATCGCTATACCGGGAACCCACAGAGTCTCCGGAAAGCCCGCCATCTGCTCCGCTTTATCCTTCACATGCAGGCTGCCAACGGGCTGTTCTATAACTTCATCTATGCGGATCATTCCATTAACCAAACCCGGGAGAACAGCCGGCCCAGAGCCGATTGGTGGAGCTGGCGGGCGTTCCGGGCGCTCTCCGAAGCCTACCCGGTATTCCGGGCAAAGGATACCGCTTTTGCCGATGCATTGCAGAAAGGCATGCAGCGGGTATTTCCCCATATCGATTCTCTACTCGCTTTATACCCGCGGGTAGAAACGCCGGAGCGCTTTCCCCAACCTGCCTGGCTGCCGGTTGGGGGCGCAGCGGACCAGGCGGCGGTGCTGCTCACCGGGCTGGTGAATTATCTGAACGCCACTGCCGACAGCACGGTGGTGCTTCCCATTCGCCGCATCGCTGAAGGAATCCTGATGATGCAAGTTCCCGATACCCCCCAGTCCTTTTCCGGCGCGTTTCTCTCTTACCGAAATCACTGGCATGCCTGGGGCAACAGCCAGGCGGTTGCCCTCCTGCTTGCCGGAAAGGCGTTGCAGGATACCCTGCTGATTCGCCGCGCCCTTCGGGAAGTAGATGGTTTTTATGCCTACCTGGTGCAGAAAAAATTTTTTCATCATATTGAATTTTCGGGCAGGATAGCTGATATTAAGCCCCTTAAAACGGAGCGGTTTGAACAGATTGCCTATGACATTCGTCCCATGGTATTTGCCAGCTTGCAGGCGTATGAAATTACCGGGGACAGCGCGTATGCCCGGCTGGCGGGAGAGATTGCCGGATGGTTATTGGGAAACAATGTCGCCGGGAAAGTAATGTATGACCGCCACAGCGGGCGTTGCTACGACGGCATCCTCAGCCGGGAGCGCATCAACAAAAATGCCGGGGCGGAATCCACCATCGAGGCGCTGCTCACCATTCTGGAAGTGGAGCGGCATCCCGTCGCCCGCAAGGTGATGCTGGGGTATCTCGAAAGAACGGAACCGTAGAAATTAGGCTGTTAGACTGTTAGGCGGTAGGGGAATAGGCGGTGGCTTGTCAGGTGATTGGGTAGGAGTCGGGAACAAACTGGGGCGTAGAATGAAAATCGGTGTCATCTCCCCCAACAGCAAATAGCTAACAGCCTAATCCCTATCTTTAAACAACAACACAGGGGTCCCAAAATGCCACACTATCAATTGCAACGGGTAAACGGTCCCATTTTGCAGCCGGAGCCTGCCCACGCCTGGGAATCCGGGGCGGTGTTTAATCCCGGCACGGTGCGGGAGGGCAATGGGGTGCATGTACTGTACCGGGCGGTGGAGGGAGAGAATTGTTCCGCCATTGGCTATGCCCGCCTCAATGCCGACGGACAGGTGCTGGAACGGCGTCCCGAGCCGGTGATTACCCGGGAAATGCCTTATGAAGCCCGGGGCTGCGAAGACCCGCGAATTGTGCCCTTTGGTAACACCTGTTACATTTTTTACACCGGTTATGATGGTAAATACCCGGAAAGGGGGGAAAATGCCCGGGTGGTGATGGCGCAAACGGATGATTTTATCCGTTACCGGAAATTGGGATTGGTGGGACCGGATATGCAGGATAAGGACGCCATGATCTTCCCGGAAAAGATTGACGGTAAGGTGGCTTTTTTGCACCGCATCGAGCCCAACATCCAACTGGCGATGTTTGATGATTTGGAGCATCTGTTGCATCCGGAGCCCGGATACTGGGAGCATCATCTGGAACATCTGGATAGCTACACGGTCATGAGGCGGGAGTTTGAGTGGGAATCGCTGAAGATCGGTGCGGGGCCACCGCCGATTCGCACCGATGCCGGCTGGCTGTTGATTTACCATGGTAAAGATAAACGAATGGTTTACCGCACCGGGGCAGCGCTGCTGGATGAAAAAAATCCCTACCGGGTGATTGCCCGGCTGCCCTATCCCATCCTGGAACCGGAACGGGTGTATGAACGGGTGGGGGATGTCAACAATGTGGTGTTCCCGGAAGGTGCGGCGGTGTTTGAGGATGAATTGCAAATATACTATGGTGCTGCGGATAAGGTCGTTGCCCTGGCAGTTGGTAGCCTGTCAGAGTTAATCGATGTCCTGTGGACGCATAGAGTTCGATAGGTCGTGGGATTGGCAGTCCGCCGTTCATTTGAGACTATCGTAAAAATGCGACTCCTCCGCAGCCCTGTCACGACATGGCAAGAATGAGAGTATGGGTTTCGCATCAACACAAGCCGGTTTTTTTAGGCGCATATCAAATGGCGCTTTATATCTCAAGAGCTTTGTTTTTATAAAGGAATAGTAACTATTCAGCTATATGCCCGTTTGTGGCATTCCGGCATTCTTCCGGGGTAGGAGATTCTCCAAAGGAATCTATGACCGGTATTTATGAGCGTATTGTCGTAAGAATATGCAACGAAGCTCACCCATCCCCACCCCAACCCTCCTTCGGAGGAGGGTGCCCCGTTTTTTTGGGGCGGGAGGGGTTGGGTGAGGTTAATAAAAACAACCGCTTAACCATGAATAAGAACTAACGAAATCAAATTTGCAAGTAAAGCTGAATAGTTACAAGGAATATCATATATCACCCCTGACGGGGTTCACTATTTTCTATGAAATCCATTTTCTATGAACATCGCACCCCTAACGGGGTTCATTGTTACAAAATAAACCGATAAAGCGATAACCCCCGCGTAGCGGTGGTATGTTTGGAGAAAAAAGTTTTGCATAACAATAAACCGTGTAGCGGTGACATGAAATTGACTTCGACATAGCAAATCGGTTGGTGGTGTTATTCGAATGCTGAATAATGACTTAAAAAAAGGAGGAGGAGCCGCTCCCATGCGTATTGCCATGCTATCTCCCATTGCCTGGCGCACCCCGCCCCGGCATTACGGTCCCTGGGAGTGGGTGGTCAGCCAGTTGACGGAAGGTCTGGTCAACCGCGGGGTGGAAGTCACCCTGTTCGCTACCGGGGATTCCCTTACCCGTGCCCGTCTGGATTGGGTGGTGCCCCGGGGGTATGAAGAAGACCAATCCCTGGACCCCAAAGTCTGGGAGGGGCTGCACATCGCCAATGTATTTGAAAAAGCCGGAAAATTTGATTTAATTCACAATCACTTTGATTTCCTGCCCTTAACCTATTCCGCATTGGTGGATACCCCGGTGGTTACCACCATCCACGGGTTTTCATCGGAAAAAATTCTCCCGGTCTATCAAAAATACAACCGCCGGGTGCATTATGTGGCGATCAGTGAGGCGGATAAGCATCCTGCCCTGGATTATGCCGCGGTCATCCATCACGGGATTCCGCTGGAGCAATACGAATTTCATCCGGAACCGGGGGAATACCTGCTGGTCTTCGGGCGCATTCACCATGACAAGGGTGTTCACGAAGCCATTCAATTTGCCCGGGCGGTGCACAAGCCCCTGGTCATCGCCGGCATCATCCAGGACCAAACTTACTTTGATGAGAAAGTTGCCCCCTACCTGGATGGTAAAAATATTCGCTTTATCGGGCCGGTGGGACCGGATCGCAAATCGGAGGTGCTGGGCAATGCGCGAACCCTGCTGCATTTCATTAATTTTGACGAGCCGTTCGGGTTGAGTATCATCGAATCGTTAGCCTGCGGCACGCCGGTCATCGCCGTTAACCGGGGCTCCCTGCCGGAAATTATGGTGGATGGCAAAACCGGATGGCTGGTCAACCACTGGGAGGAGGCAGTGGAAAAATTCCCCTTGCTGGAAGGAATTGACCGTTCCCGGTGCCGGGAGCATGTGGCACAACATTTTACGGTGGATGGAATGGTGGAGCGATACCTGCACCTTTACCGGGAAATCTTAACATCCCCGTAGAAACGGTCGAAAAAAGAATTGTTGCTGAGAGGATGGATGATGAAGTGGTATCACTGGAAATGATAATTATTGAGGGAAAGTAATGAGTGTGAAGGCAGAGCGTGTTACGGATGTTCTCATCGAGCCCAATCCCCGGCGGGTGCTGTTTCGCCCCTTTCAGCCCCGGGATGAAAGCCGGGTGATGAAAATTATTGCCCGGATCATGTCCCTTTCCAAAACGGAAGTGAAACAGGAGTTGAAGCAGGTGATGGCGGAATTTGAACAGCGTCATCCCCGGGTTGAGCAGTTTTTGTTGCGCCGGTTCGAAGATGTGCGCCCCTATTTAATCCTGGATAAGCCGCTCAGCAAGGAACGGCAGTTGTTAATCGGCTCCTACTTCACCCAGGAGTTCTCCCTGGAATCGGCCGCCCTGTTCAATCCCTCGATGATCTGGCATCCGGACCAGAGCGGGGTGCCGGAAGGCAGCCGGCGCTTTATTATTAGCCTGCGCGCTACCGGGGAAGGGCATATCTCCTCCATCTCCTTCCGCACCGGTATCATTAACAGCCGCAAACAAATCAATATGGATGCTCCCAGCCCCTATGTGACCACCCCGGAAATTCATCCCAACCCAACTTATGATAAAGGATTGTTTGAGCAGAAACTGCTGGAAGTGGATTTGCTGAACGACTTTTCCACCCGGGTCTTAAATGGGCTGGATGCCTCGTTTTCCCTGGAGGCGCTCCGGGAAGGCATTAACTATGCCCGCCGGCAGAGCCGCACCAAAAACGGTAATATTCTATCCACAGCCCGGGGAATGCTGGCGCTGGCGGAATCCAATTACGAGGTCTTCTTTAAGCCGGATGACCACATCTCGGAACGGATCATTTTTCCCACCAGCCAGACCGAATTGAACGGCATCGAGGACGCCCGGTTTGTGGAATTCCGGGAAGAAGACGGGCGGGTCACCTATTACGCCACCTATACCGCCTATAACGGTAAATTTATCTTCCCCCAGCTTCTGGAAACCCCGGATTTTCTGGATTTCAGGATCAGCACCCTGAACGGGGAAGCGGTGCAGAACAAGGGGATGGCGTTGTTCCCCCGCAAAATTAACGGCAAATATGCCATGCTTGCCCGCCAGGATAATGAGAACATTTACATCATGTTCTCGGATCATATCCAGTTCTGGCACGAAACCAAATTGATTTTAAAGCCCACCTATCCCTGGGAATACGTACAACTGGGCAATTGCGGCTCGCCGATAGAAACGGATGCCGGCTGGCTGGTGCTCAGCCACGGGGTGGGACCGATGCGCAAGTATTCCATGGGCGCCTTTTTACTGGATAAGGATGATCCCACCCGGGTGATTGGCAGGTTAAAAGAGCCGCTGCTTACCCCCAATGAAAACGAGCGGGAAGGCTACGTGCCTAACGTGGTATATAGCTGCGGCGGGCAGGTATTCAACAACACCCTGGTAATTCCCTACGCCATGTCCGACTACGCCAGCAGTTTTGCACTGGTGGATTTGGATGAGTTGCTGACGGAGTTAACCCGGGGAGAGTGAAAGCCACAAACAGAAAGTAAAAAACGGGGCAAAAAAAGATTGCAAAAATAGAATTTGGGGATTATATTAAAACCACCAAAATGAGTCCAAGTTATTGTTTTTACTGGTTTTTTTCCGGACCTCAATATTTACAATAGGTTAGGTATGATTTTTTTGAAAAACGGCGAGATTGAAAAGAATTTCACAAAAACCGTAAAAAATGGTCTTGTAGCTTATGCAATAGCGTGACATCCGGAGGCAGCAGTCAGAATAGCCCCGTTACTAAGAGGGGATTGAGACAATCGCATTAGCTCTCGAACCGTTAGTCGGGAAAAGTCCAGTCAGAATAGCCCCGTTACTAAGAGGGGATTGAGACTGGTTTGTTGTTCTATACCCTTAATGGGCTTAACGGAGTCAGAATAGCCCCGTTACTAAGAGGGGATTGAGACAAAAACAAACGACTTCTTTCATGATCATGTCTCCTCTCTAGTCAGAATAGCCCCGTTACTAAGAGGGGATTGAGACAACATTCACCCGTAATATAACAAATTGGAAACAATTTGTCAGAATAGCCCCGTTACTAAGAGGGGATTGAGACCGACTGTGGTAGTGTGATGGATAGCGTTGCCAACGTCAGAATAGCCCCGTTACTAAGAGGGGATTGAGACTTTGCCCATTCTTGCCCGACAACTCTGTCGAGCAGGCCCAATTTGTCAGAATAGCCCCGTTACTAAGAGGGGATTGAGACTTTGTTTAATATCGGCTTGGTTTTAGCCATGGCTCAGTCAGAATAGCCCCGTTACTAAGAGGGGATTGAGACAATTGTCGATCCAACTTCTTCTTCCCCTTCGATTTTTGCGTCAGAATAGCCCCGTTACTAAGAGGGGATTGAGACGCGTATCCGCCGTCTTATTGAGTGCGTCTCGCACTCGGGTCAGAATAGCCCCGTTACTAAGAGGGGATTGAGACAGGAGAAATCGTAGTGTTCATTCCGACGTGGATGATGTCAGAATAGCCCCGTTACTAAGAGGGGATTGAGACAACACGCTGACTATCTATTCTGACATCTTCAAGTATCGTCAGAATAGCCCCGTTACTAAGAGGGGATTGAGACATTGTGGAGTGGACATAGAGCATATCCACTATCATCAGTCAGAATAGCCCCGTTACTAAGAGGGGATTGAGACGCCGTCTCGGGCCCATCATTGTCGGAGTTAAATATCCCGTCAGAATAGCCCCGTTACTAAGAGGGGATTGAGACAAGCATGGCCATAATGGCCATAGCAATTCCTTGCATCACAGTCAGAATAGCCCCGTTACTAAGAGGGGATTGAGACTCTGGTCTCCTTATTACAAGGCAGCCGATTAGATCATCGTCAGAATAGCCCCGTTACTAAGAGGGGATTGAGACTAGATAAATCTCTTCGATCTGGATTTCAATACAGCTGGGTCAGAATAGCCCCGTTACTAAGAGGGGATTGAGACAATGAGTTTTTAGTTTAACATCTTCAACTAACTGGAGTCAGAATAGCCCCGTTACTAAGAGGGGATTGAGACAACTTGTTCGGTTATCACAATCGTAACAAGCTGCTTAAGTCAGAATAGCCCCGTTACTAAGAGGGGATTGAGACGAAATAGTCATAGATATTGGAATTATTTCTGACAGGTTTTGTCAGAATAGCCCCGTTACTAAGAGGGGATTGAGACTGCATAATTATTGGGAACCGAACGACCGTGAATGACGTCAGAATAGCCCCGTTACTAAGAGGGGATTGAGACAAAATTGAAAGTGGTTTATTTTGTGATGATTTTTGTAAAGTCAGAATAGCCCCGTTACTAAGAGGGGATTGAGACATGATTAAAAGCAAACTCAAAAAATTTGTCATATTCAGTAAGTCAGAATAGCCCCGTTACTAAGAGGGGATTGAGACTTAAGACCCGGGAACCACTCCCGGGTCGATCTTTTTTTCGGTCAGAATAGCCCCGTTACTAAGAGGGGATTGAGACTTACTGGATAGTATTCGATCTTCCCCAATAAATTTTCGGTCAGAATAGCCCCGTTACTAAGAGGGGATTGAGACACATAGCAATCGTTTGGGAGCGCGCCGCCTTTGTTTTGCGGTCAGAATAGCCCCGTTACTAAGAGGGGATTGAGACTGGAAAGGTATAGTTTTAATTATTCGGGGGATTATGGGCAGTCAGAATAGCCCCGTTACTAAGAGGGGATTGAGACTTACCCTCCATTTGTTAATATTAAACATTAATTAATTACGTCAGAATAGCCCCGTTACTAAGAGGGGATTGAGACAAAAGATCTCCTTTTCTGGAGAACCTACCCAGCTTTGTCAGAATAGCCCCGTTACTAAGAGGGGATTGAGACATAGGGAGGAGTATTTCATAAGTTCTCCTCCCAATAATTGTCAGAATAGCCCCGTTACTAAGAGGGGATTGAGACTTTCA
>CAYYGL010000033.1:0-32331 GCA_964471235.1 uncultured Calditrichaceae bacterium | reverse complement strand
CTATTCAGCTATCCCTGCAAATTTGATGTTTTATATTTCATTCGTTCTTCTTCATGGTTCAGTGGTTGTTTTTTCACCTCACCCAACCCCTCCCGCCCCAAAAAACGGGGCACCCTCCCCTTCCCTCTCCTGGCAGGAGAGGGAAGGGGAGGGTTGGGGTGGGGATGGGTGAGGTTCTTTTGAGACTCTTCCGACAATACGCTGAAAATTTCCGGTCAGCTAAAGTTGAGAGTCGGATGCCGGAATAACACAAGCGTGCATATAGCTTAATAGTTACCTCCTGACTACGAATGGGTTAACATTTCCGGCACTGAATAAACCGGAACACCCGGAGGATGAGGTGTTCAAATCCTCTTCAACAAGCAAAAGGACAATTCTATGAAGCAGGTCTATCATCGGGGGGTGATGGGTGCGAAAACAAAAACAATTCGGATAGATTGGCAGCAGGCAATGCAATGGCTGTTACTTTTTGTAGCGGCATTGATTGTGCTCTCTTGCGGTACCAATCCACCGGATGATATTCTGGAGAAAACCGGTCAGGCAGGGCTGGTATTCGTAAAAGAGAATAGCCGGGAGGGAAACCGAAATAATGCCATGCGCAGCAACCACGATGAATTCTACCCCGGCAGCGATATTTACTTATTAAACCCTATTTCTCCCTCGGGCGAAGTGACCAACCTGACGGCTCGCTACACCCGGGAAGGGAAAGATGATCCCCGGGACTGGGGGGCGGCAGCCGATCCGGAAATCTCTTTTGACGGAAAGAAGATTTTATTTTCCATGAAAACCGGGCGCCGGGAGCCCTGGCGGTTATATGAGATGAACCTGGACGGCAGTAATCTGGTTCAGATCACCGATCAGGAGGAAGGGGATGACATGGACCCCACCTATTTACCCAACGGTCAAATCCTGTTTGCCTCTACCCGCCCGGGATTGGTGGATGAATACGAACGGCGTCCCTCTCCCCTGCTTCATGTGGGTGATCGGGGTCCGGATGGGAGACTAAGAAACATTCGCCGTATCTCTTTTAACCAGAGTCATGATGCCAACCCCATCGTTCATTCCAGTGGAAAGATCATCTACAGTCGCTGGGAGCACCTGGGAAGTCCCAACAAATTTGCCCTGTTCGTGATGAACCCGGACGGTACCCGCTTGTTTGTGATGTATGGCAATCATTCCCCCCGGGAAAGCGGCAGCCGGGTCTTTTTGGAACCCCGGGAATTATCTGACGGTGGGATCGTCTGCTCAGTAATGGAACGGAATTCACCCTTTGAAGGCGGCGCCATCGGGATTATTGATATTTCCAAATCGGATGATGCCATCACCTTTATTACCCCGGAAACCTCTCCGTTCAATAATACCGGACAATATTCCGGGGCGCTTTTCAAATCCCCCTTTCCCATAATTGATCCCAATGCCCCGCCGGCGCGAAAGGAAAAAATCATCTTTGCCATGTCCCCTTACCCGGTTAATGACGGCTCTGAGGAAAGGCAGGTGGATTACGGTATTTACATCATGGATAAGGACGGCAAAAATGTCCGGCTTATTTATAATGATCCCGAATACAATGAGATCGACCCGGTAGTGGTGCTGCCCCGGGAAAAACTCCCCGGTGGGGTTCCCCAGGTCATCCCTATGGATCCCAATGTAGAAGCCGGGATCAATTCCGGAATGGAAACCGGTATGTTCTTTGATGGAAATGTTTACGATCGTTCCCCGACGGATGGACAGATGCGCCCGGACCCGGATTATATCAATGCTGACGGGTCCACCGGGCAGGCGCGGTACATCCGAATGCTGGAGGCTGTTCCCCTGCCAATCGACGGTGACATGCGCGGTGCGCCGATCGGCAACACTAATTTTGAAAAACAACGCCTGGTGGGGTATGCCCCGGTGCGCGATGACGGTTCTTTTTCCATTGAGGTGCCGGCAAATCGCTCTCTCCATCTGCAAGTACTGGATGAAAACGCCACCATGCTGGTAAATCAATTGACCTGGATACAGGTCATGCCGGGTGAACGCCGATTGTGTACCGGTTGCCATGATTCGCATAGCCGGGACAAAATTATACACGACCTGGAAATCCAGTCTGACCTGAAGGTATTAAACAAAGCCTCCGGACGAACTTACCAGTCCGGCTTTCATAACGCTGCCAATGTTATGGAACATCCGGCCGCTCGTACCGATACGGTTGACTTCTTCGATAAACTTCACCCCAATCGTAGTAACACCGTTCAGGCGGTTTTTGATAATCATTGCATTTCCTGCCATGGTGCCAGCACACCGGCCGGTGGATTGCGCCTGGAAAACCTGGCGGAGGATATGTTCAACAATGACGAGGTCACCTCTGTTTATGATATTCTCACCGTCGGCAGTGGGTATACCACCGCCGGGGGAGACCAGCGTGACTATGCAACCCGCAACGGCGCCCGTCACAGCCCTTTAATCTGGGTAATGTTTAACCGGCAGTTGGATGATCCCTCCAACCCAGACTTTCGACCGATGAGCTATGATCATTCACAGCTCTGGCAAAAAGACGGCTTTAACCATATCGATCCCTTTCTGCCGGCAAATCGGGACCTGTTAACACTAATTGAGTGGATCGACATGGGAATTCAATTTTCCAATTCTACTCTGGAGTGATGGCGTTGCTGCTCGCGTTACCAAATGCTGTGCAAACAATAAGACACCATCATTGCATTTTTATTCATGACCGGCAGCCGTCTATTCATTGACGAATTCGAACTTGTTCAAGGATAAAAAAATATTTCAAACGGATGGAGTCGTAAGAGATGGTACAGGTACGAATTATTATCCCGTTATTGTGTTTTCTGTTTCTGGGACTAACATTTTTTATCTCAAAACCGGATCCGGTTCAACCCCATAACACGGCATCCACCATAGCTGCCCGGGAATTTCAAACACAATTCATCCAACAAATGGAGAACACTTCGAAGTGGTTACAGCCCCGGAGGCAGGCTATCATGCAGGTAGAGACAAAGCAGGACCCTATCCATCGTGCCGGGCAATAACAGCGGCATTCAGTAAAAGCCACGGGAACAAAACCGGTTTCCAGTATGAACACAAATAAAATAATAATGTCGTTCCGTGAGTTTATCCGGGAGGGCAACCAGGAGAAGCAGATGAAAAAAATATTATTGATCGTTCTGCTGGGTGTTATCACGATGACTGGCTGTGTAAATGTAAAAATTTACCAGCGAACCTACTTGCAGGACCCGTTGATGGATGTGAAACGCGAGACCAGTAAACAGAAATTGGATGAAAAGTTTTTTTCCACCCGGGAAGGGAGTATTGGCGGTGCCGCCGGGATTGCCGGTGGGTGCGGTTGTGCCAAATAAAACCGTGCGGATAAAACTTATAAAATGGAGACACGAAAAATCCGATGCCCAAAAAACTCATCAAAATAACCGTGCTATTGCTTCTGCCGTTTTTCCTGCTGCCGGTTCCGGTATTGTTTGCCGAAGGTGAACAACTGGGCTACACCACCTATTATTTTTCCGACAGCGGGGGCAATAGCGTGGTGACCACTTCCTTTAACCTGGCAAAACGGATTTTAAAGAAGACCGTGTTTCTGCTGGACCTGGAAGTGGATAATGTCACCGTTCCGGCAATCACCGCGGTAACCGGTGCCACCCGCCCCCGTCGGCAGAGCAACAAGCCCTTCAAAAAAACCCGCGGGCAGGCAATTGTGGGGCTGGAACAGGGCATCGATGCCAATACCTCCCTGGCTGTAAATGCTTATCGCAGCCAGGAGGTGGATTATGTCTCCAATTCCCTTATCGGTTCACTCACTCATGATATGTTCCAACAGAACACCACCCTGACCCTCCGCGGGCAATTCATCGCCGACAAAGTCGGGAAAATCCTTGATGACGGCAAGTTAGTCAACCAGGACAAAACCTCATACTGGGGGATGGCTTCCCTTCGACAATTGCTCTCTCCCACCACGGTCTTAAACTTGAGTTATGATGGCATTTACCTGAAAGGCTTCTTAAGCGACCCTTACCGGGAGGTTAAAGTGTTTGATGCCAACAACCGCTTTATCATGGTGGAAGAACATCATCCGGATAATCGACTGCGACAGGCGGTTACGGCTAAACTGAACCAGGCGATTCCGGCTATCAAAGCCTCAATTACCGGCAATTATCGGTACTACTGGGATGATTGGGGGGTGAAATCCCATACGGCTGAAATCCAATTCAATAAGTATGTTCTGGATGATTTGATTACCCGGTTTCATTACCGCTATTATTTTCAGGATAAAGCCGATTTCTATCAGGATCATTATACCACCGATTATTATCCTGGGAAGGGATTTCTTACTTCGGACTATAAACTGCAACGTTTCTTCTCGAATAATTTCGGGATCAGCTTAACCCTGCTGTTTCGCAAACTGGCATATTCCCATCCCACCTGGGAGTTTCTGAAAGACAGCAGCGTGGAAATTCGTTATTTCCGGTATTTCAACACCCTGGATTTTTCAGCAAATATTTTTCAGATGAATGTCAATTTTGGAATCTAACATAGGGGAATTTTATGAAATTCAATAAGATATGGATTGGGTTGATGATAGGGGGAATGATGAACCTGGTATGGGCAGGGAATCCGCCCTCACCCGGTTCATTGGGAATTCATGCAGCCCGAATGAGCGATCAGGCGCAATTACAGGTGATGATGGATGAATTCACATCTGCACCGGGAGATATCACCCGGCAACAATTTTTAGCCGCTCGCTGGAATATGGATCTACCCACTCTACACCAAACTCTCAATTTTTTGAGAAACGGGGAAAATCCACAGAATATTTCCGCCTCCCTGAACATTTATGAGAAGACCGCAACAATGGAAATGGAAACCGGGGAAACCATGACGTTTCGGAAAAAAGGTCACCATTGGAGAATCACCGCAATAGCTCCACCAGCGGCACGTCATGCTCAGGTGAAAGCAGAACTGAACGACCATTACCGACAACTTCCTGAAAAGACTGAGACCGGTTTCTCCGCCGGGCAAACTTTTATTTCCGTTCCGCTGAGTGCGAAATACAATCTCGACAAATTAACCCGCCAGGATACCCAAAGCCATCTGAACCGGCTGTTGTTTGCAGCCCCGGAAAAGAGTGCTGCCTATTATGCCGCAACTTATTCCAAACAGGCACCTTATGTACGGGCAACCTACGTTCAATTGGTTTTAGACCCTGTCTGGAATCGGATTGTTTATGGCAGCCTAGGTCACTGGATTAAGGCTTATATGGATGTCCGCGGTCCCACTGCAATCGCTGTGGATCCGCAGGGCAGGGTGTTTGTGGGTGAAAGTGGTCGGAAACGTATCCTGGTGCTGACCCTCCACCCGGATGAAGAAAACACCGAGTTGCACCCCGCCTTTTCTTTCTCCGGGGTAACCCAGCCAACGGCTATCGCTCATCATGACAATGGCACCCCGTTTAATGTCGATGACGATTTTCTCTATGTGGCAGACGGTGCAGAAAATGTAATACACAAATTTTCCATCACTGAAACCGATGCCCGTAAAGAAAATTCTTTTGAGGGATTTGAATCCCCCACCGCGGTGATATGTGGCAAATCGTTCGGGAGTAACAATCGTTTGTTATACGTAATCGATGGGGTAGGTCGCCGGCTGCAACTGTTCGAAGACACCGGAGATGAGTTATCATTGTTGGAAGAGGTCATTGGTCAGCCGGATCAATATTTTTCAGATGTGAAAAGCGATTATTATGGAAATATTTACCTGGTGGATCAACCCCATTCCCGGTTATATAAATTTTCCCCGATGCTGGAGCAATTGGCAGTTGAAGAAGAGCGGGATACCTACAACGGATTGGTCTCGGTGAATATTCCGTCTGGTAAAATTACCATTGAAGGCGAGGGCACCTACTGGGCAGGCTATGACCAGTTGTTTGCCCTGGAACGCTGGACGGAAACCAGCGGGGTGCAGCGCCGTATGTTAGGGATCGCGATAAAGAACTTCACCCTGAGTGAAGGCTCGAGCACGCCGGATATCACCAGCCGGTTTCTGTTGACGGATGTAGGGGATATTTCACTGATCATTGAGGATGAAGCGGGGCATGAAATTCGTCAGATATCCTCAGGCTGGATGGCTGCCGGGCAAAAGGTTCTCAAATGGGACCGTCGGGACAAGGCAGGAAACCAGCTTCCGCCGGGACTTTATCACTACCGGGTACAGGCAGCCTCTGCTTACCGGGAAGAAAATACTAAATTGGATGTGCAATTTTACCTGCCGCTTTTTTACTGGCAAAATTGCGGGAGTACCAACACAGCAGATGATCATTTTCGGGTGCAGGGAAATCCGGTACGGATGGGGGAAGCACCGATGGAGACAGGAGTTCGGCATGCAGAACGGGTAATTTACCGCTTTTCCGGGCTAAACCCGGATAGCCGGTATGAATTGGCGGTACAGGGATTTTCCGCCGACGGGGTTCAACGTCAACAGCATATTTTGATTAACAATGATGTTGAACTGGGTCCGGTAACCGGAAGAAGGCTTACCCGGGAGCCTAATTTTCTTCCCCTGCCAAAGGAAACCTTTACCAAAGGGGTGGTTACCGTCACTATTGAGAATGTTGAAAGTGGTGATGCGGCGGTATCCCAAATATGGCTCAAAGAAACCGGGGCAGGTTTAAACGCTCATCAACTACCGGAAACGGGAATACAGCCCAATGCTTTTGTACTGGAACAAAATTATCCGAACCCGTTCAACCCCAGCACCACCATTCAGTACCAGGTACCACACGAAGCCGTGGTGCGGCTGGAAATATTTAACGTGCTGGGGCAGCGGGTGCGTCAACTGGTGAATGAACGCCGTTCCCCGGGGGTTTATACAGTGGTGTGGGACGGCAAAAGCGACCAGGGCATTGAAGTCGCCAGTGGAATTTATTTCTACCGGCTCCACAGCGGCAGTCTTATGGAAACCAAACGAATGCTACTCATCAGGTAACCTTGGTAACTCGGCTCCCCGCCCCCCTCCTACGGATGATCGCACCCTTAGGGGAGTCGGGTTACTTTTTTCTTTTATGGATTGTTTGAACCACCCTGTTTCGCGGGTTGAACACGGGCAAATAGGAAAGGAAATTTCCGGATTATTTTCAATTAATAGAAACTCATGGAAGACAGAGCTGACAATTAAAAATTTTGCACCCTCTCCTCCTCCAAAACCACAGGGGCGACTACCGGATGTGGTCGTCCCTGTTTTTATCTACTGAAAGAACGAAATGGTGTACATCCCCCGTTTATATCCTCCTAAAGGCGTAGCAAAATCTTCATTTTGGGTTGGGAGATTCCGCTGTTTTCTCGAAAAGACACCGAACAATCCGGAATGAGATTGCGTTAAGTGATTTTCCCACCGCCTTTTAAGAAATTTCTCCCTTCACTATCGTTTGATACAATTGAATATACTTTTCGATTTGCACTTCCCAGGAAAAATTCTGCCTCATACCGCTTTTCATAATCTTTTTCCAGGCATCCGGATATTGAAAAGTTTCGTAGGCGTATTCCATTGCCCAGCGCAACCCCTCGGGAGTATAATGCTCAAACACAAAGCCGGTGCCCTCCTGTGTTTCCCAGTTGTACAATTGTACCGTATCGGCTAATCCCCCGGTTTTCCGCACGATTGGCACAGTGCCGTATTTCAAACTGTAAATCTGGTTTAATCCGCAGGGTTCATAGCGGGAGGGCATCACAAACATATCGCTCCCCGCTTCTATCCAATGGGCTAATTCCATATTATAACCGTTGTAAAAAGAAAATTTATCGGGGAATTCCCTCAGAAGCTGCTCAAAAAAGCGCACATACTTATTCTCACCGCTCCCTAATAACACAAAGCGGAGGTCATATAGGGTAAAGAAGTCGGGAAGCACCGCTTGCAGTAAATCCAACCCTTTTTGCTCCGTTAACCGGGTGATCATTCCATACACCGGTATCCCGGGATCATGCGCTAAACCCATCCTCTCCAGGAGTGCCTGTTTATCTTTTTGTTTCCCGGACAGGTCTTTAATGGAATAGTGAAATGGGATATAGCGATCGGTTTCGGGATTCCATTCCTCATAATCCACTCCATTCAAAATGCCAAACAGTCTTTCACTCCGATATTGCAGCAATTGCTCCAATCCTGCCCCATATTCCGGCGTCTGGATTTCCCGGGCATAGGTTTCACTAACCGTGGTAATAACATCTGCGTACAGGATGCCGAGTTTCATGAAATTGACGATACCGGCTGTTAAATCTTCTTTCGGGAACAGCTCGTGATGCTCTCCCAGGTTCATCTTTTCGATTACCTCAGCGGGAAAAATCCCCTGGTAACCATGCCCGATATTATGAATGGTGTACAAGGTTTTAGAATGGGCAAACAATTGATCCCAGCTATAGATTGTTTTCAAAAACAGGGGAGTTAAGGCAGCCTGCCAGTCGTGGCAATGGAAAATATCCGGCGCCCAGCCCATGTGCTGGCAGGACTGAATCGCTGCCCGGCACAACATGGCAAAGCGCAGGTATTCATCCGGGTGGTCGGTGTATAATTTTTCCCGGTTATATAATCCCTCACTGTGCACAAAGTAGATTTCCGCATCGGAGCCGGGTAGTTTGGTAGTAAGGAGAGTGAACGTTAAGGTAAAACCACCGAATTCCACCGGCACTGTCCGAATAAAATCCACTACATGCACATTGCGGTTGGAAATGTTCAACGTGGAATAAAAGGGTAGGAAAATGCGAACATCATGTCCTTTTTTGCTGAGATATTTTCCCAGCGCACCGGTTACATCCGCCAGCCCGCCGGTCTTGGCAAACGGTACAACTTCCGAAGCAATCAGGGCAATCTTGAGAGGGTTCATCACATGTTAGTTTCTTTGGGATTCGCTATCGTCTGTCTCTTGAGTTAGGATTTCCGAAAGTGTATTGAGTAACATTTTACCCCGCAATCTACTGCCTGTGGCGATGATAGTTCCATCCGGTCCAACTAAAATAGGTCTGGGAATTCCCTGAACTTCAAACGCCCTGGCAACGGGGCTATCGAACCTGCCTTCTGCCCGGGCATTTAACCAGGGCATTTTGTATTTCTTCTCCCAAAAAGAATGAACGATTTCATCATCGGCATCCAGGGATATACTTAATATCTCAAAATTTTTATCCTTAAATTGTTCATAGGCTTCTTTCAAATTCGGGATTTCCGCAACACATGGCATACACCATACCGCCCAGAAATCTATTAAGTAATAGCTCCCCAATAGGGAATTATTGGTAACCATCTTTCCGCTATCCAGCAGTTTTACCTCAAAGTCGGGCACGGGTTTTCCCGTAGCTATCCGTTTTTCCGGATTGAGGTTTTTGATGTCATATTGGATTTCCGGAACATCACCATATTCAGATGTTAACTTCTGGTAATGCTCTAAAAATGCCTGCTGTTTATTTTGATTTCTTAATAATGCAGTTAGTCTTGCCAGGGCAGTGGCTCTTACCAACCGCGATGGATTCACTCTGACGAGCTCTTCCAGGACAGAATCCTGGTGTTGGGGAAAGAGAATAAAAGGGATAACGCTGGCAGCAAAGGGGGACATTTCCCATAGTGGATCCGCCGGCGTTAACGTATCCCATAATGTTCTCAATCTCGCTTTATCGGGTGGATGCACCTTTAGTTCAACATCGATTAACAAAATTGCTGCGAACCGCCGTTCCGATTCATTATCACTTTTCAAAAATTGATCCAGTTTGGTTTTGATACCGGAAAAATCGTATTCAAAGCCCTTAAGATTAAAGTGCTGTTGCTGATATGCCATAGCCTCTTTCAGGAAGGCTTTATGGGTCTTAGTAAATAAATGATATAATTTGTTTATCTGGATCAGATAAAGATGTCTATCATCAAAAATGACCCGGGGTAAGTCACGTGCCTCCGTTTGGATTCGTTTATCCGGATCGAAAATGATCCTCACCGCTTCACCCGGTCTGGTTTTTAACACACTCCGGTAATCCCCTCTCCCATCATACACATTGTAATCCTGCTGGGTGCCATTAATACTCCGTTTTCCCGCAGCTCCTAAAATTTGATAACTGAGAGTGTCTCTTTCGGCGGTTAAAGAATATACAAACGTGCCATCCGCCATTTTTGTCATCGGCGCTGCTTTGGAGAATGAGAAATTTTCCCAATCCCCAACAATCTTGAGGTTTTCCAATGGTTCATTATAAGGATACGGAGGCAACGTGACGGTTACCGACAGGTTGGTTTCTTCAGGCAATAGTTGCACTACCACAGGTGTTGGTACATGCCCAGGTGACGTGAACCATAACTTGTACCACCCCGGACTGGACAACCTAACCCGAAATTTTCCTTCAGTAGTAGCACGTATAGTACGGAATGTAGTGTGTTCGGTTCCATTGAGTGTTGACACATGAACATGGGCAAGAACCGGAATGCTACTATTGGCATCCCGTATCGCACCGTTTATATTCCAATCCCCTGCTACCACTCCGGCGGAAACTAGCAAAAACATAAGAAATATTCGATACATCAAAACTCCTCTATGCGTTAATGGAGTTAGTCTTTTGAAAGAAACTTTTTGGAGATGTATTCAATATAGATAGATTCCTCAAAAAAGAAAAGGGGAAATTCCGGGTACCCAATGCAATGTGAACCGGCACATATCTTTCTGTGGAATCCGCTCATAATAAGAGAGGAGTTGCCCGGGATAAAATTTTATTGCATTCTTTCCAAATCACTATTAATATTTTAGTGTTAATCCGATAGGAATATAACATGCGGAAGTCATTTATTTTAACATTCTTCTTTCTGTATTTCTTTTCTCCTGTTAAGCTGTTTTCTCAACAGACATTTACCGAGGCAGACCGCCGCCTGTTGTTGGAAATCAAGGTAAAGGTGGAGTCCAATGAAAAACGGATTGAGGACTTACGGGCGGATATGAATGAACGCTTCCGGCTGATTGACAAGCGATTTGAACAAGTTGACAAACGGTTTGGTGACATCGACAAACGGTTTGGTGACATCGATAAACGGTTTAACGATTTGTTCGGGTTCATTCAAATTCTTGCCGGGATTTTCGTAACCCTTATTGCCGTTGTAATTGGCTTTGCGTACTGGGACAGGCGAACCATCATCCGGAAAGCAAAATCGGATACCATTGAGGAAATTGAGAAAGATGGCAGGTTGCGGGATTTAATTCATGCCCTGCGGGAAAAAGCCCGCTCTGATCGTGAGTTGGCTGATTTATTACGCAAATACCACCTGATGTAATTTCTCCCTTCACAGCCCAACGGTACATCCACTTTTAAAATTTCATCTCAATCGCCGGTAAAATTTCCCCACGCACTTCTCCAAAACCCACCCGGTATCCATCTCCCTGGCACCAGCCGGTCATAATTACCCTATCACCGTCTGCCAGAAACTTGCGGGTTTCCGTTTCCGAGAGCCGGATGGGGTTGCTGCCCCGCCAGGTTAGTTCCAGCATGCTGCCATAAGCATCCGGTGTCGGTCCGCTGATGGTACCAGAAGCCATCAAATCCCCCGGGCACACATTGCATCCGGTAATGGTATGATGGGCTAACTGCTGGCAAATATTCCAATACATATAGCGGAAATTCGATCGGCTGATGGTTGCCGGATTTGTCATTTGCTGGCTTTGCAGTTGCACTTCGAGGTGAATATCATACGAACGGTCATCGGGCGTTCGTAAATATGGTAAGGGCTGCGGGTGCTGAGTAGGACCGGCGCAGCGGAAAGGTTCCAACGCTTCCATTGTCACCACCCAGGGGGAAATGGAAGTGGCAAAATTCTTTGCTAAAAACGGACCGAGAGGCACATATTCCCACTTTTGAATATCCCGGGCGCTCCAGTCATTTACCAATACCATGCCGAAGATATGATCCATGGTTTTTTCAACCGGGATTGGTTCTCCAAGTTGGTTTGCCGGACCGACAAAAAAACCCATTTCCAATTCAAAATCCAGCAATCGGGAGGGTCCGAACACCGGCTCTTCCGCCTCATCCGGTTTGGTTTGCCCCAGGGGGCGGCGTACCGGTGTACCGCTGATTACCACGGAACTGGCTCTGCCATGATAACCCACCGGAATCCACAGCCAATTGGGCATCAGGGCGTTTTCTTTTCCCCGAAACATGGTCCCCACGTTGGTGGCGTGTTCTTTCGATGAATAAAAATCGGTATAATCACCGATTTCCACCGGGAGCAGCATTTCCGCTTCGCTCATGGGAATCAGGGCGCTGTTGCGCAGAACAGCATTATCCCGCAGAGCAGGCTCATCTTCCCGCAGTAGTTTGCTGATAAGCTGACGGGCTTCCTGCCAGACCGGCTTGCCAGCCGCCATAAATCGATTTAAACTCGGTTGAGAGAAATACTGCCTTCCCTGAAGTTGCGGCGTGTTGATTAACCCCGCTTCTTCCAACACCGATACATCCAGAACATATTCCCCGATGGCAACACCAATACGGGGTGTGTCGCCCGTTTTCTTCCGAAACACCCCATAAGGCAAATTCTGAATCGGAAAATGAGACTCTTTCGGAACATTTATAAACGAACGTAAATTCGGATCGTTGGTATCAATCATTTTCGAACTCCTGTTTTCACTGTTGTTAAAGCAATTTCATTCGCCGCAAGTCTTCCCGGGGTTCATCAAAACTACAACTGCCGAAAGAGATCAACCGTTCCCGGCGTGCTTGTTGAATATCTTCTATCGATGCTCGCAGATTTCGCCAGGCAAAGGCATTCCGGGTAAACATGAAATTTTCCGGATTTTCATCCGCAATAATCTCGGAAATCTGATCAACTTCCAACTGGTGGGCATCGGCTAAAATCCCGGCACCAAAAACATTTAAAAATCCATGCATTGTTACCTGCTCAGTTTCATTAAAATGCCGCACCGGATGATGCAATCCGGCAGTTGCTTTAAGGGCAACGTGATGTTTCTGACATAAATCAATTACCTGTGCAACCTGTTGAGGAGAAGGATACATCCCCGGCTCGGCACCACCACAGCGGATTTTAAACCCTGCCGCTTGATAATATTGATAGCGGGCGCTATCAAGCACCTGAAAATTATGCTCAGCAATCCCTTTTGTTACGGCAGAAAAAGCACTCTTCCAATTCCGGCTGACGGGTATTTCATAAAAAGGAGTCACCGGAGATTGAAAGCCATATTCAAGCTCCTCCGAAAGTCGGTTCAGGAAAGTTGTGATAACCGAGTGATCCGGCGTCTCAAACAACACAGCCGGAAGCCGAACTTCAAATACTTCCACTTTCACCCGGTCTTCCATATAAGAAAGAAATTCGTTAATCAAAGCCAAATCTTTTCGGA
This sequence comes from uncultured Calditrichaceae bacterium, assembly GCA_964471235.1. Taxonomy (GTDB): domain Bacteria; phylum Calditrichota; class Calditrichia; order RBG-13-44-9; family J075; genus CAYYGL01. Next base: position 18,965 of record CAYYGL010000033.1, on the reverse strand, counting down.
TACCGCTCAAAAAATCCTGTTCTCCTTTGCCGCTGCGACCAAGAACGGAAATGGGAACCGGGTTATCTTCCGAAAAAAGATGTTCCTTAAACGGATATAACTCTTTTAAACGTGCCGCCGGGCAGATAAAGCGGGATAGCATCCAGGCATCCCGAGAGGTGCGGTAACGGAAGTAGTTTCGAACTGCCTGTTCCATCGGCAGGGTCGCCGGGGGAAATAATCCGGCATAATCTATGATCTTTTCCATAAACGAGGTGAACGATTTTGCCATCCACAGACTCCTTGCCAGTTATGAAAATTGATATTCTTAAACAATCCCTTTTTTCGATTATATTTTATGGCTTTTCCAAAGGGTTATGTTTCCTCTATCACATGGAATTAGCGGAAAAAGGTTACCTTTAAGAAAATAAAAAAACGGTGCCAATTTACAGAATATTCATTGCAAAATCAAAACGGCATTATTTTCTTTGTAGTGGGTTCAATAAAACCAAAAACCGTTGTACAGGGGACACCAAAGAACAAAACGAAGGAGAAAACGGATGACTGTTGAAAAGAAACTCGTTTATGGGTTGTATGGACTCCTGATTTGCTTCATCTCACCCCTCTTTGCCTGGCAAACACCGGAAGTGGATACGATAGTAGCCGAGGGCAGATACATCATGGGGGATCGGGATTCCCGGCAGGATGCCAAAGAATATGCCTTGTTGGATGCCAAGAAAAAAGTGATGGAGCAGGCGGGAACATTCCTCCGCTCTTCCACCACCGTTCAGAACTATCAAATGAGCGAGCAGGAAATCCAGGCTTACACAGCCGGTCTTATTCGAACCGAGATACTGGAAGAACACTTTGAGCCGCTCGGGGAGACCATGGCAGCAGTGGTTAAAATTCGGGCAGTGGTTGATCCCCGGGAGGTGGAGGCGCTTGCCCGGAATATGGAGCAGGAGGGAGAGAAAGCCGATGACATTTCCCAATTGCAGGGAGAATATCACCAGTTAGCGTTGAGATTGGATTCTCTGAAGTCGGAAAGTGGCGGCAGACCGGGTTCCCGGGGTGCCGATTACCAAACAACCTTCCGGAAACTTCATGAACTGGATTTGTTGACCCGGATGGCAATGGAAGCCCGGCGGCGGAATCCGGACATCAAGTATTTGCAATCACTCATTGCCCAATACCAGCGCCTCCATCCCAATTTTAAATTTGTGAAGGGATACCTGGGAATTGCCTACTTTAAACATCACCAGCCCGGCAAAGCAATTCATCAACTAAAAGAAGCCCTTCCCACAACACCCGGAAAAATGCGGCACGGGATGAAGAAGCTTCGCAAGAAAACCACTGACAGGATGTCGGGGGAAACAAAGCTCCGGTTCCGGAAAGAAGCGGCGTTGTTCCATTATTATTTAGCCAGGAGTTACCGACAGCAGGGGAACCGCCGCCAGGCGCTCAAACATCTTCAGCAGGCAAAACGATTAAATCCAAATGGAAATTTCCGGGATTTATGAGGTAATGATTAGGGAGATAGAAATTTATGGTTTCTCACCGGGTGATACATCCAAATCCAGAAGGTTATCATCTCCCTTACCTTGCCTTTTTTAAAAATTTTGAGTGGGGATGGTCTTGAAACCAGACATTCCAGCGAATAAATACGGACGTTAATTCCGGTAGTTTTTTATCGGCATAAAACCCCTGGATGCAGGTCAACCCATTATCCCCTTCCAGGTGATACCAGAGGCTTTCCGTTTCCAGATCGAATAACACGAATGTGTTTTCGTAAAGCCACCCGGTGGCGCTCAGGGACAGGGTATGCCCATCAACTTTCCGGCTGTACACGGCAGCCAAGAGAACCAGCGGTCAGAAAGCGACCGCTACCGGCGTCGTACCGAACCAATCGTTTGCAATCTCATATTCCTTCATGACCGAAACCGGGTATGCCCGGCTCTCGTTGTTTTTTTCGAAACCGATCATCAGGAACGTGGCATCTTCAACCGGATACCCTTGATCACCGGGAAGAAAAAATTGAGGGTCGTTGATTGGCGGGATCGAGGTTCTGCCGCCGCCACCCCCAAATTTTGCCGGGTCAAATCCATACACTTTGACCGCATGGGTAATGTCCCATTCCTCTCCCTTCCAATCCACAATCACAATCTTCTCGCCATCATCCCCCCCATCATCGATTTTGATGTCTTTGGGAGCACGAAGCGGATCACTCCCATTGGAGCAGGAAGAGAGTAATATAACGACAAATCCAATGATAAAGAGTTGCACGAGATTTTTCATACCATGCCTCCCGGATTATGGGTTGAGGTTCCTCGAAAAACGCACCTATCCCCTCCCCTTTCCCCCATACAACCAACTCAAAATACACCTTTCCGGGAGCAGTGGGATATTAGACAGCTTACAATTTAGATATATTAAGGAAAAAAAGAGGTTTGCCGCCGTCACACCGGTCCGGGCACAGCGTAACAGCGGCAAATTCGTTCGGATTTTGCAACGAAGCAGGAGAGAGGCTGATGCCGGACACAGCCGGTATCACTCATCGATTGGCACAAAATAGACATCCGTCGGTTTGAACTTGCTGTTGCGCAAAAACCGGGCTTTTACCGGCATCCCGATCCAATCCAGGGACGCCTTCTCCGGATCCACCCCATGCAGGCGAGTTAAAAAAAGGGTATTCACCCCCTCGAATTCTATTAGCGCCAGGATAAACGGGGTTTCCGGGAGAAATTCCTCCGAACCGAAGTGGCATACCGTAAAGGCATGGACCTTCCCTTCGGTGGGCAATTCTACCCATTGGGTTTCCTCGCCGCTGTACATATCGTGCCCGCGGGGAGTCGCATAAGTGTAACCGGTTTGAGGCTCCTGTGTGCCTAACAGCACTTTGTTTGCCAGCCCGGCAAAAAATGGAGAATCCTGGGCGTAGGAATGCAGGTAAGTAATCTGATACATTTGTTCAATCTGAATGGGACCCATCTCCTTTAACAGGCGGAGCGTTTCCGGGGTCAGTTTTTTGGGGAAGGGTACATTGTGCAGAATATAACCGCCCAGGGTTTCCGGTTGTTTATGGGATTTTTCCATGATTACACTCCTTTCTCCAGAATGGTGACCGTGACATAGGTGCCGGTACCGGCGTGGGAATGGATAGCCCCGCGCCGGGCATTTTTGATTTGCAATGTCTCGTTTTGGAAGTGTTCCGGTATGGTTCCCTGCAATTGCCAGATGGCAAAGACTGCCTGCATCAATCCGGTGGCGCCCACCGGATGCCCGCAGGCAATTAAGCCGCCGCTGGGATTCACCGGGCAGAGCGGTTTTTCGGGGAGATTCAGCCCGTACTCAATCCCGGGCATAAAGGCTTTTCCGGAAGCGGCAAACGGACCGCCTTCTCCATAGCGGCACAGTCCCATATCCTCATAAGTCTGGATTTCGCTGGAAGTGTATGCATCATGCAATTCCACAAAATCCAGTTCCTGGAGCGGATTGGTGATCCCGGCGTTTCGGTAGGCTTCCCGGGATGCCATTCTGCCGGCGCGGAAAGAATGCACGCCCGGGTAACGGAAGCCGCGTTCCCATAAATCCCGGTAATATTTCCGGGTTTCTTCCGTATCTTCATTGGGAAGCAGATTAAACTTCAGAAAATCGTCATAAGATTGATGGGGACGGTCTGCCATGCGCATGGCATCGGTACCGCGCCCGATACCGGCAATTTTCACCAACGGTCGGGGGATCCGGGCACCGGATTTCTCCAGGCGATTCAGCCCCTCTTCCGAACACAGGATCGTTGCCGCCGCCCCGTCGCTCATCACACAAATATCCAGCCGGGTCAGCGGCCAGGCAACCATGGGGCTGTTACGCACATCTTCGATGGTATAGCGATTCCGTTTCTGGGCATACGGGTTATAATATGCATTGATGTGATTCTTCACACTGACATGCGCCATCTGTTCCACCGTGGTGCCAAACTCCTTCATGTGCCGGGTGACCATCATGGCGTAATAGCCGGAATAGAAGCCGCCCACCGGGTAATCGAAATTGGTATCACTGGCGAGAGCGATGAACTCATTCCCTTTCCAGGTTTCCACATGGGACATGGTTTCAAAGCCATAAGCCACACAAATATCCATATAACCGGATGCCACTGCTTTCCAGGCTTCCTGAAAACAGATGCCGCCGGTAGCGCCGCCGCCCTCCACCCGGTGGCTTGGTTTGGGGCACAAGCCAAGGTAATCCTGTGCCATAATACCCGCCATCAACTGGCGGCTGAAGTGATCGCTAAAATAGCTGGCAACAGAGCCATCCACCAACTCCGTAAACTGCTGAAACTCCATGCCGATATCCCGAATGGCATCATCGTAAGCTTCCTTTACCAATGCCGGAAATGATTTGTCCGGGCGGGCTTTGGCAAATTTACTTACCCCGCCCGCTACTGCATAAACAGGTCTCATCACCGCACTCCTTTCTTTGCGTGAAACGTGGGGAGTAGAGGGGGATGAGTGACGCATAATGGTTCCATTTACCCATCCACTCATCCCCTTCTACTCATTTACCCATATTTTCTGCTAATAGCCGAAGGCTGAGAACAGACTATTAACGGCTACCGAAAGCGGAAGCATCTAATTTATGCACCTATTAAAACAAGTTCTGATGCTCCTCATCTTACTTACCGTTTATATTTCCCCATCAATTCCCCGCTATCCAGGATGTGTCCTTCCATCGCTTTTAGCAACTGGTCTTTGGTAGCGCCCGGTTCCAGATTGAGCATGGTATCCAGGGCATAAAGTTTGAAATAATAGCGGTGGGTGCCGCCGGGTGGGCAGGGTCCGCCGTAGCCGATCTTCCGAAAATCATTGATGCCCTGCAGTGCCCCGGTGGGAAGGGTTTTCTGGGGTGGAATATTCTCCGCCAATTCCGTTTGATCCGGGGGAATGTTATAAATCACCCAGTGAACCCAGGTTTTCATGGGCGCATCCGGGTCATCGCAAATCAGGGCAAGGCTTTTGGTACCTTGCGGAACGGAGTCCCAGGCAATGTGGGGGGAGATGTCGATCCCGTCGCAGGTATATTTCATGGGGATCATCCCGCCGGCGTCAAAGTTGGTGCTGGTAACTTTAAGTGCCATTTTTTGACCTCCTTTTGCTTTGGTGCCGGTTTGGTGTTGGTTTCCCTGGCAGGTAAATAGTGCCAGAATCATCATCGGGAAAATGATAATGGATGTTTTCATACGGAGGCTCCTGTGTTAAAATTGTTTCAACACATTTTTGATGAGGGCATTAAAAATTTAATCAGTCAATCCCCAAAAGACAACAAGGGGAAAAATTAAGCAACCCGCCGGAAGGGATATGACGAGGAAATCGCTGATGAGGGGAGTGAGAATTATTTTCCACTTGATTTCCACAAACGGATTTCGGTAAATACCCGGGGTCCGTGGAAAGGAGAACGGCTTAAAGTTAAAGGGAACTTGCATCCCGACCCCGCAAATTCCGAATAATCGCCCCCGGAACCGTCGGGGGGGGTCTAACAATTTTAATACCTGCCAACAGGAGTCTTTTGTTTATGCGCCGGGAAATTCATAAATGGTGGAGTCCCAATTTATATAAAGATATGGAGATTGCGGTATATGGGCACTGGGGATTTGCGGTGTTGATGTTCCCGACTGCCGGGGCAGATTTTCTGGAGTATGAACGCTTTCAGATGATCGACTCCCTTGCCGGGCTGATTGATGGTGGAAAATGCAAAATATATTCCATCAACAGCATCAACAACGAGAGTTGGTTGAATGAGCATGTACCGCCACGGGACAGAGGAATTCGCCATCAGCAGTATAATGAGTATATTGTGCAGGAAGTGTTACCCTTTATTCATAATGATTGCCAGGGCTCGGTGCCGGTGGTGACCAGCGGCGCTTCCCTGGGCGCACTGCATGCTGCCAACACTTTTTTCCGCCGACCGGACCTGTTTGCCGGGGTGATTGCCATGAGCGGCGTCTATAACCTGGAAGCTTACAGCGGCGGGTATTTTGATGACAACGTCTATTTCAATTCCCCGGTGCATTACCTGCCCAACTGGGAAGATGAATTCATGTTGAACCAGATGCGCAGCAAAGGAGAGCATATCATTATCGCTACCGGGCAGGGGGAATATGAAGACCCTGGCGCTTCGATTCACCTCTCGGACATTCTCCACCGGAAGGGGATTCCCCACTCCCTGGAATTATGGGGGCACGATATGCCCCATGACTGGCACACCTGGCGGCAGATGCTGCCCTATTTCCTGGGAAACCGCTTTTAGGCAAAACGTTCGGTTTGAGTTATGCAGATGTCACAGCATATTCTGCAGCTCTCCACTCAAGAGATCAAAAAAGGCTGACGGTTGATGCGCCAGCCTTTTGTTGGTACCGGAGGTGGGACTCGAACCCACACGAGGTGTCACCCTCAACGGATTTTGAGTCCGTCGCGTCTGCCAATTCCGCCACTCCGGCGTTAGATGTCTCATCAATGCGGCAGAATTTAATCAATCCCTGCTGCCGTGTCAAGCTGTGGGTGAATTTAACGGGAATAAGAGATATGATGCTGGGGGGTTGGATCATCAAAACTTGTTTTGATAATTTGAATCGATGGGGAAATGGGAAGAAATCTTATCCATTCCAGTCACGGTCAGCTAACAGCCTTTCCCAAAGAAACAGGCAGCGGTAAATGGGTAGAGGGGGGAACGCAAAATTCGCCATGAGAAATCCGAACTCATCACTCTTTTCTCGTTACTCATCAATGTTCATGCGTCCCGTTTCACCCTTCTTACCTCAGCAGCAGAAGCTTACGGGTTTTTGAAAATCCCGGCGTTTGCAGCCGATAGAGGTAGATTCCCGACGCCACTCCCCTTCCCTGTTGATCTGTTCCGTTCCAAACAACTGAAAATCTTCCGCCTGACCGTACCCCTTTATCCAAAATGTTAATCACCCTGCCCTGCAGGTCAAATATCGCAAGTTCCACTTCCGTTTGTTGGGGTAGCTGGTATTGAATTCGGGTTCGGGGATTAAAAGGATTGGGGAAATTGGGAAATAATTTGAACCTTTCTATGACCGGGTCAACTGTTATCACAACTGCGATGGAATCATTGTTTAATAAAACCAATTCATCTTCCATCTCATCGATTCCGGTGATATCGGTATCCCCGTCATTATCCCGATCGTGAAAGACCGCACAGGATGCAGCGATGGTTGCCGGAAAATCCTGCACAACCGAGAAATTACCGCTACCGTCATTTTCCCATAGGCGCCATTTGCCGCTGCCCGGGGCAGTGGTGCCGAAGTTGCTGACCATCATATCCAGGTCGCCATCGCCATCCACATCGCCCAGGTCAATTGCCAGGGGGAAATTGGCACCGCTGTCATAATTCTGAGCCAACTGGAGTCCCCCGGCGCCGTCTCCCGAAGCCACCGACACGGTGCTGTTCCCGGAGTTTGCCGAAACCACATCCGCCGTGCCGTCGCTGTTGACATCCCCAACCGCCACCATCCAGGGACGGCTGCCGGCAGGAAGGCTCACCCGGTCTGAAAACGATAGCCCGCCGTTGCCGTCTCCCAACAACAGGAGCAGTTCATCGCTCTGGTAAGCCCCGACAAACAAATCCAAAATCCCATCTCCATTGGCATCCGCTGCCGCGCAGGCCGTCTCCCGGCTTCCCCCTCCTTCCATGTTGACCGCCGCGGCAAAAGTGCCGTCCCCATTGTTCATCAGCAGGGAAATATTATCTCCATCTCGATTGGCAGTGACGATATCCATCCGGGCATCCCCGTTCAAATCCATCACCGTAAGCCCGCGTACGCTCTGGGCAGCGCTGTAACTGGTGATGTCACCAAACCCGCCGACGCCGTCACCCAACAGCACCTGCACCCGGTCATTTTGGGTATTCCCGATGGCAATATCGATGAAGCCGTCGCCGTTAAAGTCCGCCCCTTCGTTGGTGCTGGGACGGTCAGCGTTGGGAAGTGGAAAGATGGTAAAGCTGCTGTAGCCGCCCTGCTGGTCGTTCAAAAATACCCGCACATCGTTGGAAATTTCATTGGGCACGGTGAAGTCGGAGAACCCGTCGCCATTGAGATCGCCACCGTATGCACCGTAGGTCTGGATATGCCCTTCCCCGGGCTGACGCACCGGAATTCGCTCGCTGATGGCTAACTCCATGCTCGCCGGCGCCGCGGCAATCCAGAAGTTCCAGCTATACCCGGCGGGCAGGGGGGTGCCGCTGGTATCGGTGATATTTCGCGAAAGCATCACCGTCACCCACTCCCCGGCGGAAAAAAGCGTTGCCGGGGTAAACCGGAGCCGGAAGTGATTGGCTTCCCAGGCGATGCTGCCGTTCATCACCCCGGACCAGCGACCGAATACCGAAAAATCGGCAGTTCCCAGGCTTTGCAGGTCCATCTCCCGGTCAAAGTCAATTACGATGTCGGTATGGCGGGAGGCCTGGGTGGTTTGATTAGCCGGGAAGACCGAGACTACCTGTGGGGGCGATTGGGCGTTGAGGGAACGGATTGCACCCAACGTCAATAGACAGCCCAACAGCGCCGTGTATGTTCTCAGGTTTTTCATAATGAACGAATTGCCGGTTATTTTTGCTTAAACGCCTGGATTGCCCTCCGGGTAAATTCGGACAGCACCAGTCTGCCGCTCATTTCGGCGCGCTGCTCTAACAATTCATCCCAATGCTCGGTGCCCTGCCAGAAGACCGCTTTCAGTTGTGCCATGGCATCCGGGCTGCTGGCGGCTAATTTATGCGCCAGGGCATCCACCGCAGCATCCAACTCCGCAATGCTCCTATACACATCGGCGTACATGCCGTGCGTTTTTGCCCAGGCAGCCTCCCGCCACCCGGTGTCGATGGACAGCGCGGCAAATGCACCACTGCCAATCTTATGCGTCACCGCCGGACCCACCACAAACGGTCCGATGCCCAATGCCAGTTCGCTGAGCTTTATGGATGCCTGTTCAGTCGCCAGGGCGTAATCGGATGCGGAGACCACTCCCACACCGCCGCCCACCGTTTTGCCCTGCACCCGGGTGATGACGAATTTGGGCGCTTTTTTCATCGCCAGAATCAGCCGGGCAAAGCCCATAAAAAACTCCTTGCCCCGTTCAAAGCGGTCGATGGCTAACAATTCATCGAAAGACGCCCCGGCGCAAAAAGGACCTTCTCCTGCGCTCCGCAGCACAATCACCCGGGCAGCGTCATCCTCCCCGGCGCCTTTCACGGCTGCGGCAAGTTCTTTCAGCAAACTTCCCGGCAGGGAATTTTTTTTGGGATGGAAAAATTCGATAGTGGCAATACCGTTGTCGATTTTCGTGTTCACATAACCGTCGGGCATGGTTCTATCCTTTTTGGTTAAGCAATTACCAGGTTTACAATTCAGAAAGCTAGCTTCGAGAAATTATCCATATTCTGACCATTCAGCTATATGCTCGTTTGTGTCATTCCGGCATTCTTCCGTGGTAAGAATCTTTTTGAAGAAGTCTATAACCGGTATTTTTCCGCGTGTTGCTGTAATCATCTGAACTTTATCTAACCATGCAAATATGTCAATCAAACGGAAGATATGCAATGAATTTCACAGCAGGATTGAGGGGGTATCCGTTCGCACACTTGATGTTCCGTAAATAGAACCTCAGGACGCGCAGAGAAACGGTGTGGTGATGCGGCAATCCGGTCGATTGAGCTCGGGTTTGCTTCGAGCATTGCCACTATTAGGAGGGCAGGTGGATGGGGAAGAGGTGGTGAACGGTCGTCTGCCTTCCCGCCCAATCGAGAGCAGATTGCCACGACTTTTTCAATCGAAAGTTGATCTTTCTGTAAGCGCCGCTCCAATGTTTGCCCCTCGATATATGCCACCATTCGGTGGAGTTTCAGATCTTCCGCCGTATAGACAATGCCCATCCCTCCCTGACCGATTTGCCCAGGAGATGATAGTGATGAAGTGTATGGTGAAGAAATCCGGCCATTCGGGCAAGCTCCCCTCGATAAGGTGAGTACATTTTAAATTTATGTGATGTGCGGAGAAGAAAGCAAGTTTACCCAGGGAGAAATGCGGAATATGAAAGGAAATCCTTACTCCCCGATGGGCATCAATTGAAAATCCTCCAAAATCCAGGGGGAGGTCGGATTGGTGGAATCCTGTCGGGTGTAATTGACAACCAAACCCAGTACAAAGTGGGTGTTCACATCCGCACTGTCGGAAGCATAATAATATTGCCCTTCGATGGGGGAATAGACCGGCTCGCCTAACAGTTGTTTTACCTCAGACTCGGGCACTCCCTTATGCAGATAAGTCACCAGCGTTTCCAGACTCCGGTAATCACCGCTTTTTTTATAGGTCATGCTTGCCTGTTGAATTTGACCGGGGAGGGGTTCTTGTTTGCGACAGGCAGCAAAAAGCAGAAGGACTGCAAAAATTAAGAAAGCCGGGAGATGCAATCTGGAAAAAGATGAATGAATCATAAATACACCATGGAAAACCTACAGACGCCCCGAACAGGTCTCGGGGCGCCTGCCAAGACTTTTTATCCGTTCTGCCGTTCAAAATCCTTCATAAACTCCACTAACCGCTGCACGCCCGCTAAGGGCATGGCATTGTAGATGGAGGCGCGGATACCACCGACTGAGCGGTGTCCTTTCAATCCTACCAGTTCACGTTCGGCAGCTTCGGCGACAAATTTCTTTTCCAGTTCTTCCGCCGGCAACCGCCAGGTGATGTTCATGATGGAGCGGCTGTCCTTCCGGGCATGGGGGCGATAAAAGTCGCTGCCATCCAGCACCTCATACACCAGTTGCGCTTTTTGTCGATTGACTTTCTCCACCGCATCAATGCCGCCCTGGTCTTTGATCCACTTCATCACCAGGTTTACCACATAAATGCCAAAGGTGTTGGGGGTATTGTAAAGGGAATTCTTTTCCGCAAAGATTTTGTAATTCAAAATTGTGGGAATGTTGTCAGGGCTGCGCTCCAGCAAATCCTTGCGAATCACCACGATGGTGACCCCGGAGGGTCCGGCATTCTTCTGGGCTCCGGCATAAATCAATCCGAATTTGTTGGGGTCAAAACGGCGGCAGTAAAAATCGGAGGACATATCCGCCACCAGGGGCACATCACCGGTGTCGGGATACTCCTGCCACTGGGTGCCGAAGATGGTGTTATTGGAGGTGATGTGCAGGTAAGCGGCGTCCCGGCTTACTACAAAATCGGTGGGGATGTAGGTATGGCTATCCTTTTCCGAGGAGGCGATTACCCGAAACGGTTTCCCCAATTTTTCCGCTTCCTTAATCGCCTTGGTTGCCCAGGCGCCGCTGTTGATGTACTCGCCGGTTTTGCCATTCTGAGATAAATTCAGGGGAACGGCGGCAAACTGGGCGGTAGCGCCGCCTTGCAGAAAGAGGGTCTGATAATCATCGGAAAACCCCATCAGTTCCCGCACCAGGGCTTCGGTTTCCTCTGTCAGGTTGTTAAACGTTTTGGAGCGGTGACTCATTTCGATGAGAGACATCCCCTCACCGTGATAATTTAGCATTTCATTTTGTATGGTTTCCAACACCGATAAGGGCAAAGTTGCCGGTCCGGCGCTAAAATTGAATACGCGATGTGCCATGGTTATTCCTCCTTGGGTTAGTCGGTGCAATTAATATCCGTTGAACTCAAATTAAACTGCCGGGAGAGGTGATGGAAAACATGAAGTTCCGAAGCGTAAAAAGGAACCGGAATGATACAGGGGAAAGATGTTATGGGTATCGGATAATCCACCGGTTTCTCCCGAAATTGCAGTAAACTTCTTATTCAATGCACTTGAAATTAATAAACCGGCAGGATGGGTCAAACAGGAAAAGAAAAAAGGCAGCAGAACCGGCATCGGTGCCGGGCATCCGTTTGACAAGTAGCCTTGCTTGTCAGGAACCCGGGTGTCTATTTAGAAAAGGAAACAGACAACTCCACCCGTCTAAAATAAAAACAACTGAAAGCGGACTGCTTACCGCTGATCCCTCTCTCAATTTTTCTCCAATCCCATCTTGTTTATCCGCCAAATCATGTCTAAAATATGCACTAAAATGGAACGCAATCATTTTAAGCAGGAACTTTCCGTCATTGGTTTGAGGATGAACATGAAACTCATCGCTGATCTGCACATACATTCCCATTATTCCCGCGCCACTAGCAAGGATTTGAATTTTGAGCACCTTACGAAATGGGCACAGATGAAGGGTGTTCACATTGTGGGCACCGGGGACATCGCCCATCCCGGCTGGTTGCAGGAGATGCGGGAGAAATTGGAACCGGCGGAGGAGGGATTGTTTAAGCTGAAAGATGAGTATCTTCCGGCGGTTCAAAAAGAGGTCCCCAACGCGTGCCAGGCGCCGGTGCGCTTTATGCTCGCCGGGGAGATTAGCAACATCTATAAAAAAAACGACAAAGTGCGAAAAATCCATAACGTGGTTTTTCTGCCTTCCTTCGAAGCGGTGGAAAAATTTCAGACGGAATTGGAGAAAATCGGAAATATCCGTTCCGACGGCAGACCCATTCTGGGTCTGGATGCCCGGGACTTGCTGGAGATTGTGCTGGAGACAGACCCCCAGGCGCATTTCATCCCCGCGCATATCTGGACGCCCTGGTTTTCCCTGTTCGGTTCCAAATCCGGTTTTGACGCCATCGAGGAATGTTTTGAGGATTTAACCCCGCACATTTTTGCCCTGGAGACCGGGCTCTCCTCCGATCCACCCATGAACTGGCGTTGGTCCGCTCTTGACCGTTTCACCCTGGTCTCCAACTCCGATGCCCACTCCCCGGCGAAATTAGCCCGGGAAGCCAATATCTTTCACACCGAGCTTTCCTACCCGGCAATCTTTGACGCCCTGAAAACCGGCGACTCCCAAACCTTCCGGGGCACCATCGAGTTTTTCCCGGAAGAAGGCAAATATCATTACGACGGGCATCGGAAATGCGGCATCTGCTGGGACCCCAAAACCACCCTGCAACACAAGGGAATTTGCCCGGTATGCGGCAAGCCGGTCACCGTGGGGGTAATGCATCGTGTGGAACTGCTGGCTGACCGGGAAGAGGGAGGACGCCCCGAAAAAGTGCACCCGTTCCATAGTTTGATCCCCCTTCCGGAGGTCATTGGCGAAGTGCTGGGGGTGGGAGCGGCTTCCAAAAGGGTGAAGAAAAACTATCAGCAATTGTTGTCTCAGTTGGGTTCGGAGTTGTTTATTTTGATGGATGCGCCGCTGGAAGATATTCGCCGCATCGGCGGAGAACGGCTGGCGGAAGCGATTCGCCGCATGCGGAAAGGCGAGGTGAACGTTCAGGCAGGTTACGACGGGGCGTATGGGGTGATCAAGGTTCTGGTAAATGAAACGAAAGCACTAACTTCAAGCCAAATCGATTTGTTTGGAGAGATCCCACCATCGCAATCACGGAAAACAGGGGTGCAGTTGGATTTTTTCTCTACCCGGACAGAGGGAGAGACCGAACCAACAGAAAATGTCAAACCAATGACGCTCAGGGAAGTCGCCCCTCCCCCCTACCCTGCAACCACTACCGACACACAAGTGCTTCCCCCGATTTCCCGTCGAGGCGGTGCTGCGCCCCCGGTGGATGAGTCTCCGCCATCCCACAACCTTACCCTCGCCGGACTGAATCCCCAGCAGCGAAAGGCAGTACAGCACACCCGGGGAAATTTACTCATCGTTGCCGGACCGGGCACCGGTAAAACGCGTACCCTCACCCACCGCATTGCCTACCTGATTGCGGAACAGGGGGTATCGCCGGAGCATATTCTTGCCATCACCTTTACCAACAAAGCCGCCGAAGAGATGACCGAGCGGTTAAACCACCTGATTGGCGAAACGCTTACCCGGAAAATGACCGTGAAAACCTTCCATGCCTTTGGCGCCATGGTGCTGCGCGCGGAAGGTGAACATCTTAACCTGCCGGAGCATTTTTCAATCCTGGGGGAGAAGGAACGCCTGAGTTTAATGAAATCTGCCCTAACGGAGCAGCCGGAAAAGGATTTGAATGTTCTCCTGAAACACATCTCCGGCGCGAAGCATTTGCTGCTGGAGCCGGGTTCACCGGAACTGAAGAATCTGTTCCCGGATATCGCCGATTTTCCCGGACTTTACCGGCAATACCAGACTGCTTTACAAAATGCCGCCGCAATGGATTTCGATGATTTGCTCCTCCGCACCGTAAAACTTTGGGAGCAACATCCCGATGTGCTCAACAAATACCGCCATCGGTTTCGCTGGATTTCGGTGGATGAATACCAGGATATGAATCATGCCCAGTACCGGCTTTTGAAACACCTCATCACCCCCCAAACCAACCTGTGCGTCATTGGCGACCCGGACCAGGCAATCTACGGATTCCGGGGCGCCAGCCGGGAGTATTTTCTGAAGTTTCGGGAAGATTTTCCGGATGCGGAGGTAATTTATCTGCAACGAAACTATCGTTCCTCCCAAACCATTCTGTTAGCTTCCGGGCAGGTAATTGCCGGTTCGGAGAAAAGCACAGCACCGGACATTTGGTCGGATATTGTCAGCAATACCCGGATAGAGATATACCAGGCGCCCACCCACAAAGCCGAGGCGGAATATGTGGTGCATGAAATCGAGAAGATGGTGGGGGGCACCAGCTATTTTTCGCTGGATTCCGGCAGGGTTGCCGGGGAGGATGAACCCCCGGAGCGCTCTTTTTCCGATTTTGCGGTGTTGTATCGACTGAACGCCCTCAACCGGGATTTACGGGAAGCATTCCAGCGCTCCGGAATTCCCTATCAAATCGTTGGAGAAACAGCGTTTTATGAACGCCCGGAAATTCGGGAGATCCTCTCTTGCTTATGGCTGGTGCTGCGCCCGAACTCTTCATTTCATCACCAGTATCTCCGGCAACGGTATGGCAACATCACCCCCTTCCTGGATTTCCTCCGTTCCCGGCGGGACTCGGATTCGATCTCAGCGCTCATTGGGCAAATTGCAGATGAGCTAACCATGCGAAACAAAAGTGGGATAACCGAACCGCAGCGCGAATCCATCCGCAAACTGAGAAATATGTCCCAGCCGTATGGCAATCGCCTTGGGGAATTCTTAGATGCGGTAATGCTCCGCAACGAGACCGATGAATACGATCCCCGCGCCGACCGGGTGGCCCTGATGACCCTGCACGCTTCCAAGGGATTGGAATTCCCGGTGGTGTTCATTGTGGGCTGTGAGGAAACCCTGCTGCCCTACCAGCGGGAGGGTGAACCTGTGGATACCGGAGAGGAACGTCGCCTGTTGTATGTGGGAATGACCCGCGCCCGGGAGAAACTAATCTTAACCCACGCCCGGCGACGGGTGCTGTTCGGAAAAACACTCAGCAATCCGCCCTCCCGATTTTTAGCGGATATTGAGAACACTCTTAAGGAGTTCAAAAAGATGTCCGCCCCCAAACCGCAAAAAAAGAAGAAGGATGACGGGCAGTTGTCGCTGTTTTAGGGGAAATTGGTCACTGGAAATGAAATGATGGCAATGGGGTGATGATTACCCTTCTCCGATGCATAGACCAAATCAAGCCGGTGAAGTTATCTCGTTCATAAATCAAATTGGATACAACTTTATTTTTGGCAATAAAATAATTAAATCGCCAAAAAAGGGGAAGCGATGGTAACAACAATCGATAAATTCGGTCGGGTCATTATCCCCAAAAGAATAAGAGAACGACTGGGAATTACTTCTGAGACCACTCTGAACATTGATGAAGATGGCAAACGAATCATCATTGAACCGGTTCCGGAAAATGAACCGCTGGTGGAGAAAGACGGTATTCTCGTGTTTACCGGGAAGCTATCTATCGATTTGGAAAACTATCTCTCTGAAGAACGTGAACAGCGGCTGAGAAGTCTTCTTCCGGAGGAGAAATCTTGAGAGTTGTGTTTGATAGTTCGGTACTAATTGCCGCTTTTGTGGAAGCGCACCCGAAGCATGATATCGCTTTATCCTGGGTAAAACGGGGTAAGCAGAAAGAAATTGGATTACATCGTGGCGGCTCATTCAATATCAGAAGTCTATAGTGTTTTAACAAGTGCGCCATTCAAGCCCCGTCTGTCTCCATCTACTGCCGTGCGACTCATTGAGCAAAATATTAAAAGCGAAGCCTCCGTTATCTCATTAACGAAAAGAGACTATTTTCGGCTAATTGAAAAGATGGGACAATCAGGCTTTAAAGGCAGTATTGTATATGACGGGATAGTAGTGGCATGTGCCCAAAAGAGTAAAGCGGATGCGATTCTCACCTCGAACCGAAGAGATTTTTTACGGCTAATACCTGATGCTTTGATCAAAGTCATCGCATTATAGGAAATTCTTCCTGTCAACAGACGGTATCCCCTACCCAAACGTATATCCGGTTCTTACGGTGCCAAAACATGCAGCCCGGGTCGGTGCCGTCAATATTCACCGCCCCGGTGTTGTTCATGGAGGTCTCTCCGGTAAGCTGCCCGATTTGGGTGACAGGGCACATAACTTGCTGAAAAACCATAATTTTCGAAGGGTTCAAAAGCAAGCCCAAAAAATAAGAGCCCTGCCGTCAACTCCAGTTGATGTTTGCTGAATGAACAAACTTTAATTTTTATCTCTGCCTTACTACTCAACCGTTTCGTCAACCTGGGTAAGTCAAAGGAATGCATTTCCAGAATTGCACAAACTCACATCGCAGGGAGACTTCCAAATTAGTTTCCCGTCAAGAAGTTTTCAGTTTCAATTTCTTTTCCAATTCATCAATTGGGATCGTTGTCTGTTCCCTTGACCTTTCCTCTAAAAACTTCATGAACTTGTCACTTTTGCCAAGCATGGCCACCTCTTTGTCAAAGGCATCAGCTTCTTCTAAAACATACTGATGACCATCTTCGGACAGAATCAGCAATGAATCGGAGTTGGCCAATCGTAACAAGTCCTTGATGTTTATCTTTTGTCGTGTTAAGTCTATGGTTTTCATATCTCTACTCTCTTACCTCGAATAAAAAGTTCATGGTGAATTTTGAAACCGATGGCAGTTATTTTTACTGAGTCTTTTTCTTCAAAATCGTAAAAAATCCTATAATCTCCTATCCTTAATTCCCACGGGGCAAATGGGTTTGGTCTCAATTGCTTTTTCCTTTTTGTTTCTACATTTGCGTCTTCAGATAAATATTTGCGTATACCAGCGAGGATTATCTTTTGCTCATGTTTTTTGAAATACTCGATGTCTTTTTCGGAACTTGGCGTAAACTCAATTTGAAATCTCATCTATTTGTATTTCCTCACTTCACTCAGCACACCATCAGGATATCAGGATTGCATTATTTTTCCCACCATATCTAAATATATTTTAAAGTTACAGCAAATATTTTACAAACGCAAAAATTTAGTTATAGTTAACCGATTTAAGTACTGAGCTTACCCGCAACTAACAAACTGCGCTCCACCGGAGACGCCAAGCTTAAAAATCCTTCAACATTGTAAAAAACCGGACACGTGGCATTTTGCGGTGGAAGCGCTTGTTAGTAGCGTTATATTCAATCGTTTCCATTATTTAAACTAAAATCGCTAATCTTTATTTCTTGTCTGGCTGGCACTAATTTTTTCCATAATAAAGTTACCACTAAAATCAATACATAAGTTGTGTAATACGTTGTTTGTGAAGGAGCTTTAAAGAAAATAACTGGGAAATTTGCCATCGCATGTATTCCAATTAGATATGCCAGGTTGCGGGTATATATAAAAATAAGATTCAGAAAAATACCAGCGATAAAAAGCCCCAATGTTTCGAATAGCAAATTATCTACCTTGTTTATCCAGATACGATTTGGAATATGGACAGTTGCAAAAAAAATCTCACTAAAGATAACGGCAAGTATTATTGCCTTGTTATTTGACGTTTTTAGTTTAAATAACAGGTATAATTGAACAAAGAATACACCGCGAAAAACGATTTCTTCGAATGGGGCATTCCCGAATATTTGTCCAGCAAAACGGCCAATAAAAAAATTAAACCTGTCAATAAAAAGTATTTGCCCACTTGCTAAAAAACCAAATAAAATAACTGCTAAATTCGAGATAACCCAAATTAAGGCTAATGGGAAGAGAGCTATTTTTATGTCATTTGGTGTCAACCAAATTGACTTTAAATCGAGTTTACCAAAATAAAATACAATTATTGAAACTATAAATATATTGATAATTCCCGCCAATAAGGTAGATTGTAACAGGTAATTGGTAGATTTAACGAAAGGACTAAAGAAATGAATTTTAAATAGCCAGTTAATAACTATCGGATCAATTAACATAAAAATAGCCAGCGCAATGAGAAATTTTTGATCCAGTTTTTTTACATTCATATTTAATCCTCACTTTATGCAACTAACATTTGGCTTAACCGGCACGATGGAACGCCAGCGGAATAGCGGTTAGGTGGGTCGGATTTGTTAGCCGATTCAATTATTCTTTTTGCTGGCCATACGTTGTGTAGGGCAATATCTTCGCAGACCTGAATTTATCCACATTGTATTTTTTCTGCTTTTTCAAATATCAATTTGACCTTATTGAAAAGGTTATTTGATTCAGCCTTAAGTTGCCGTGCCGCTATTTTGCAATACTCTGGTTCAATTTCAACGCCTATGCTATTTCTGCCATTTCTTAATGCGGCAAGCATCGTTGTCCCGGTCCCGCAGAATGGATCAAGCACGGTATCTCCCACAAAAGAAAACATTTTTACGATCCTTGAAGCTAGCTCAAAAGGAAATGGGGCTGGATGGTCTCTGGTTGATGCACCGGGGATATTCCAAATTTGCTGAAACCAATTATTAAAATCCTTTTTATTAATTTTACTTAGTTCTCTTTGTCTCTCAGTGGGCTTTCGATATCCGCCGGGTTTACGTTGCATCAAAATAAATTCAATATCATTTTTTATGATGGCATTTGGC
>CAYYGL010000032.1:0-32435 GCA_964471235.1 uncultured Calditrichaceae bacterium | reverse complement strand
AGTTGGCACAATAAAGGTCAACAAATCCATCGTTGTTGATGTCCCCCCAGGCACACGCTTCAGTAGGAAGGAAATCGTAAGGGGAGCCTGCTTCATCACTTACATCTTTAAAGGTGCCATCCCCATTGTTATGATAGAAATGGTCCTCATTGCGCGGATCCGGAGTGGTTCCCAGGCAGTAACCGTGCTTTGCCAGGTAGAGGTCTAAATAACCGTCCTGGTCATAGTCTGCCCAGGCGGCGGTAATTGCCCTGCCATCATCTCCCACCCCGGCAACAGCGGTGACATCAATAAATACCGGGTTGCCGGATTCCATCAACTGGTTTTGATAGAGGGTGTTGCCGCCCCAGTTGGTTACATACAGGTCCTGGTCGCCGTCGTTATCATAATCGATGAATACGGTGCCCAGTCCTACGCCGCTGGAATCGTCTACCCCGGCAGTAATGGCGACGTCGGTAAAATCAGGCAATCCATCGGCATTGGTATCACCCTGATTTTGATAGAGATGATTTCGCCCGCCATGGTTGGTTACGAACAGGTCTACATCGCCGTCGCCATCATAATCTGCCCATGCAGAACCGACGCCCAGTGGGGGGTTACAGATTGGGGAAAGCTGATGGCTTAACACCAATCCAACCTGACCGGCTACATCGGCAAAGGTCGTGGTGGGAGGCGGTGTGGTATTCACCTGTTCCACAGCGATGGCGCTGACGATTGATCGTACACCGTTTAACGCCACAAATTCAATACTCAATTGACCATCGGAGACAGTAACGGTGATAGTTTCCGTATGTGCGGTCATATTCCCGCCAGCAGCGGCAAAGATGTCATAATTATTCAGAACCAGAACCCCTTCCATATAAATATCCATCAAACGAACTCCGGCAGAGGTCATGTGCGGTTCCATGAAATAAAGGGTCACATCATAGTCGCCAACCGGCAGGTTGTCAAACAGGTAACTGAAAGAGGGTGCGGTGTTGGGATGAATATACCGCATATCCAGGTAGAGGGGATCGTCGGTTGTACCAATAACCGACCCGGTGAAGGTTTTGGTGCTGCCGCCCACGTAACCGAAATCTCCGGCGACATACGCTTTATCTGCTTCAAATACCTTTCCATTGACATCGGTATAAGCCGGTCCGCCGGAATTGATTCGATAAGCTATGGTTGGGGTAGTCACACCTTCCCCGGTCAGCGGAACCGTTACCACCGGTTGATCCGGATCGTTACTGTTGATATCCAGATTTCCATTTTCAATGGCTACTGTTGTGGGTTTAAATTTAATGACAGCTTGTTGACTGCTTCCGGCAGCAACCGTGAAAGGAGTGGACGGGGAAACAACCGAATAGGTTGAATTGGTGGTGGTCATACTATTGACGGTTAACGGCAGGGTGCCGGTGTTGCTAATGGTAATAGACTGCTCGGCAGAGTCACCTACCACCACCTGCCCAAAATCCAGGCTGGTGGGTAACACGCTGATATTCGGTTCCGGTATCGGCGGTGCGGAAGGAACCACCGCAATGGCACAGACAAAAACCGAGGTTCCATTCACCGTGGTAAAATCAATATTTAATTGATTATCTGCGACGGTTGCAGTAATGGTTTGGATAACAGCGGTGTTGGTTCCACCGGCTGCGGTGTAAATGTCGAAATCATTCAATACCAGAACGCCTTCAATGGAGACATCCATCAGCCGGGCGCCGGCACCTAAAACCGGCTCCATGAAATACAGAGAGATATCATAATCGCCGGGTGGTACATTATCAAAAACATAGCTGAATGATGACGCTGAGGTAGGATTCACATATCGCAAGTCCTGAAAAAGCGGGTCATCGGTGGTGTTGGCTATCGGGTTAGGAAAATTTCGGGTAGTTCCGCCAACATAGCCAAAACTTCCGGGAACATAAGCCTGGTCAGCTTCAAATAAATCACCGTTCACATCGGTATAAGCGGCACCGCCGGCATTTACCCGGTAAGGCGGAGAGGGGATGGTGATCCCTTCGCCGGTCAGGGAAACCGTTACCAGCGGTTCATCGGGGTCGTCGCTGGCGATTTCCAGGTTGCCGGTTTCGATACCCGCCATTAAAGGTGAGAAACGCACTGTTACCACTTGATTTCCACCCGGAGCAACGGTAAACGGTGTTGTAGGACTCACCACCGAATAATTTGTGTTGGTGGTGGTTAACGAATTGACAGTTAAGGTTTGGGTGCCCACGTTGCTGATGGTCACTGTTTTATCCAGAAAGGTATTTTCGACCACCTGACCGAAATCCAAGCTCAATGGAGAAACACTGATATCCTGCACCGGAGGGGGGGGCACATTGGGAACTACCGAAATGCCACACACCAGGGCAACGGTGCCGGAGACCGGAACGAATTCGATATTCAATTGATTATCGGTAACGGTGGCAGTGATAGTTTCGTTATGAGCTATCAGGGTACCACCGGCGGCGGTATTAATGTCAAAATCATTTAATACTAAAACGCCTTCAATGTAAATGTCCATCAGCCGTACGCCGGGTCCCAGGGTCGGTTCCATGAAATAGAGGGTCACGTCATAATCGCCTGCCGGAACATTGTCAAAATAGTAGCTGAAAGAAGGGGCAGTATTGGGATGTTCGTAACGTAAATCCTGGTACAACGGATCGTCGGTGGTATTGGCGATGGGGCTGTTAAAATTTTTGGTGGTGCCGCCCACATACCCAAAACTTCCGGCAACATAAGCTTGATCCGCTACGAATACGTCACCATTGACATCGGTATAGTTGGGACCGCCGGCATTAATCCGATAGGGAGGTGCGGCGGAGGTTCCGGTGCCTTCTCCATTCAGTGACACGGTAACAACCCCCTCATCGGGGTCATCACTGGTGATGTTCAGATTGGCGCTAACCACACCAGCGCTGCTGGGCGCATACCGGATGGTCACCACCTGCCGACCGCCGCCGGGCGCTACGGTAAACGGTGTTGCCGGGCTGACAATGGAAAAATCGCCATTAGTAGTCGCCAGGTTGGTCACGTTCAGGGTCAGAAAACCGTCATTGGTGATGACCACGGTTTTATCGAAAGTGGACCCCACACTGATTTGACCATAGTTGAGGGTCATGGGGGTCACCCGGATATCCTGTACATTTGGTGCCGGGGAAGAGCCTTCCACAACCGTAATTGGGGAAGAGGGATTGGCAGCCACGTTGGTGAGCAAGTCCTGCTGCCCGCTGGGCCAGAGGATTCTAACCTCATCGGCTACAGTATTCGACCCCAATCCGAAGTGAATCACCAGGTCATCCTGGGAATGGGCGCTGCTGCCGCCTTTAATCTGGCGCATCATTTCCAGATTTCCGGAACGGAGTTTTACAATTGCGCCAATGGCATCGGCGTTACTTTGCACCCCTTCCAGTTTCAACTCCAACCAGTTACCGGCGCCGATTGTTTCGTTCCGGAATAACTGTAACGATCCCTGGTGATTCATGATCGCTAAATCAAGATCGCCATCGTGATCAAAGTCGGCTGTCGCACTTCCTCTGCCGTTCGTGTTGGTGATGCCGGCTGCTGCCGCCATTTCGGTAAACGTGCCATCGCCATTGTTGATGTATAAAAAGGGACCACCCACCCCCGGCATGGTATTGACAAAGAGGTCTTCATACCCATCCATATCCACGTCAAAGAAGTTTACCCCCCAGGAGTTATCGCCTGTAATTCCGGCTTGCGGAGCGCTGTTGTCCTGGAACGTGCCGTCCCCGTTGTTGAGGTAAAAGACATTTCCCAGGGGCGGGGCGTCGAGGGTTGTGTTATAGAGATCGGAAATATAGATATCCCAGTCCCCGTCCAGATCAATATCCGCCACATCAATTCCCATCCCGGCGGCGGCGTCATCTCCAAACCCGGTGGAGAGCCCGGTGGCATCGGTGAAGGTTCCGTTGCCGTTGTTCTTATAAAACACATCCAGAAAATAGGGAGACGCATCGTGAACATTCACTGCGTAAATATCCGGGGTATTATCGTTGTCGATATTAGCGGCAATTGAAGCCAGGGTGGGGCGATAGTAAGAACTCCCCAAATCCATCCCACTGGAGACAGTCACTTCCTGAAAAGTGCCATCGCCGTTGTTGTGAAACAGGCGGTCTCTATTGCCGATCTGCCCGCTGGAATTGGCTTGCATGTGTGCCACATATAAATCTAAGAAACCATCCTGATCATAATCCAGCCAGGCGCCGGTTTTGGAGCGCATTCCCGGGAGGGCTCCCAGGGGCGGCTGAACGGTATCTGCGGCTGCAACAGCTGTATAGGCAACTTCGTTAAACAGCGGCTGCCCGGGGATAATCTGCCCGCCATTTTCCACCCACATGTTTTTGAGCAGTAAATTGGCAGGGGCATCCGGGGGAACCACCGCTGTTAAGTCAAAGGAATCACTGTCAGTGAAAATATAAATATCCGGATCTCCGTCATTATCAAAATCACCGAAAACCGAACCGGACATTTCCACATTCGGGAGTGTCGGCAGCAAATTGTCCGCATTGGTAAAGGTACCGTTTTGTTCATTATGATAAAGATGGGGGGATAAATTGGTACCATTTACCATGAACAGGTCCGGCCAGCCATCATTATCGTAGTCAATCCAGTTCACACCTAAACAGTGGATGGAATTGGATGAATACGTATCTCCGCCAACTCCGGCAGATGTACTGACATCGGTAAACTGAACCTGGGCATGCAGATTTATACTAAAAAACAATATACTAAAAACTCCCCAAAAGGCAAGTTGAAACCGTTTTCCCCAGAAGGAATTCCGTAACGGCTTTGTTGCCCCCTTTAGAAAGCGTAAAAATACAGCTTCCCTACTTAACCTCTCGTCGTGTATATAATACGAGAACATAGCTCACACCTCCGTATAGTGTATGTGTATTAAAGATGATTTAGGTAAAACAACTTCGGATTTGGTAATGCCTGGAATTCCTCCGGGATTAGTACGGTTCCTCCTTTCGGGAAGTTTATTGAGGCTGTAATTTGGTTTTGTTTGGAAAATTACTTTTCATTAGTCAATCTGTGTTAGTTTTTGATAATCAATTTTATCGGTTGAGGTTTTGGGCAGTGCTTCCAGAAATGAGAACAAATCCGGCACCATGTAAGACGGCAGGTTCTCCATACAGAAACGCTTCAGTTCAATCAAAGAGGGGCGTTCATTGGATTGGCAACTGATAAATGCCTTTACCCGTACCCCGTTGGCTTCGTCATAAAGAGAAATGACGGCTGCTTCTTTTATCCGGGGATGGCGGTACAGGGCAGTTTCAATTTCCCCTAACTCAACCCGATAGCCCCGTTTTTTCACCATTCGGTCTTTTCTGCCCACAAACACATAATTTCCATCCGCTTCCTCAATTACCAGATCGCCGGTTTTATACCAGCGTTTCCCTTGAACGTCCACTAAAAATGCCTGTTCGGTTCGCTCAGGAAGATTCCAATAACCCTGCATCACCCCGGCACCATGAATGCACAATTCCCCTTCCTTGCCCCGGGGAACTTCATTGCCGTTTTCATCCACTACAATGCTCTGGTAATGGGAACAGGCTTTGCCGATAGGATATGGTTGGGTTCGGTCTTCCGGGATGGCTTTGGGGATTTCGTAAAAAGTACACACATTGGTTTCGGTAGGTCCGTACAGGTTAAAATAACGGGGATGGGGTATCAGTTCTTTTAACTTTCTCAGGAACTTTACCGGAAAGACTTCCCCGGCAAACAAGATGGTCCTCAGGCTGGAATAATCATAATTTTCCAGCTTGCCGTACTGGGTTAATAAACTGAGAATGGATGGCGTTGAATACCAGACCGTTAATTTCTTTTCGGAAATAAGCGATGCCAATTGGTGGGGGTCTTTACCCAATTGCTCGCCGAACAACACTAAAGTAGCGCCATGTTTTAAGGGTACATAAATATCAAGAATTGATAAATCAAAATGAAAGGGAGCATGGGAAGAAAACCTGTCAGTATGATCAGGCTGAAAAGTCTCTGAGCACCAATCAATAAAGCTTAAGGCGGCGCGTTGGGATAACATGACTCCCTTTGGTTTGCCGGTGGACCCGGAAGTGTAGAGGATATATGCCAGGTCTTCCGGGGAGGGCGATGCACTCTCTGTTACCGAGATTTTTCGGGTAGTTGTTACACTCTCCAGGGCATCGGTCAGCCCTTTACCACCGCCGCAGGTTTCCAATCGCAAGACATGCGGGTTAGTGCCAGTTACCTGAAATTCCGACAGCAGCTTTTCTTCAAATCGCTGCTCCATGATAACCGCTTTTACAGAGCAATTGCTGAGGATATAGGCATTACGGGCAACCGGCGCATTGGGGTCTACCGGTACATAAGCCGCCCCGGTTTTTAAAATGCCGAAAATCGATGCCACCGAATCAATGGTTTTCCGCATGTAAATACCGACCCGGTCACCCGGGCGAACGCCGTTGTGGATCAGATAATCCCGTAGCCGATCGGTTAATGTAGCTAATTCACCATAGGTGATCCCGCCGTTATCCGCTTCTTCCACGGCATTTTTATCCGGATGTAGAACCGCCGAACTATCTAAAAGACGATGTAATGCCTCTGGAAAGGGCATCTGGTTTCCTCCGATATCAGATAATAAAAATCCTGTTTTCTCCCAACATTTATCAGATACTTCACCTGTTCACCAGGTAGTCTTCAGAGAAAATTACCAAGAAACTAACCGAAACAGACAGGCAGGCAGGACGAAGATTTGATTGTTAAATCTGTCTATGAGCAGTACTTCATGTTTGGCAGCCCTGAACAGTACTGCTCAAATCGCTCCTGAAGTAAGGGGAAGACGGCAACGTTCCTTGTATTAATCCACCCAATACAACAAATACCGTGGATGAATCATAGATCAACGAAAAGACTAAAACCCAAGATATGACCAAGATATGCGAATATCTATGAGCTAAAACCCGTTCAGATCACAAAATAAAAGAATAATTATTAAATAATGGACAGTTTTCTTCTGGTGGCTCCTGCACTAATTCATCAGAAACCCAATCTATTCCGGCATGTGTTAAGATTTCGATTGAACCAGGTTGGCAATATCATCGATGGTATTGAGATAGTCGACTCCGGTTTCGTGGGCTTGCAACTGGATGTTAAATTCTTCTTCCAAAAATGCCACTAATTTTAGAGTTGCCAGGGAATCCAGAATGCCGCCGGTTACCAGGGGCGTGTCGTCACTTAACTCCTCCGGGTTTTCCCCGGGCAAAAATTCCTTCAGTATAAAATCCTTTACCGTTGCTTTAATGCTTTGCATATCATTATCAGACATATTGTCCTCCGATCTCTAGATTGGTTATTGGATGTAGCGATAATCAATTAGTGGTGTGCAGACTTTGTTAAGAATTATTGTTGTTATTCACCCCGGGGAGTTCCAGCAAATCGAGCGTCGCAATCCACTTTACTGGGTGGCTGTGGTTGGGTCTCCGGTTGTATCATTCAAACCTAACTGTAATACCTGGTTCTCCCGAAGCATTTCCTGGTAAAGACGGTCTGCTAACAATTTGTGCCCTTTTGCGTTGGGATGATGGTCCCATTCGGTCAACCACAGGGAAGGGATATCTTCTTTTTGATACACGTCTGTCAAATCGATAATGATAAAATTAGCGGCGCGGGCAAGACGGAACAACTCTTTTACTTTTTTCATCTTCAGCTCTTGTTCCACACTGGGGCGGAAAATCCATACCGGGATAATATTATTCTTCCGGCAAATGTCCACAATCCGCCGATATACCCACCCGGTGATTTCCGATCGGTAAGGACTTAATCTTCTGCTTGCTTCCACTTCCGGCATCTCTTTTGTGATGCCGGCTTTCCGCACAATTTCCTGCAAGTATGGATAGGGGACGGCAATGCCACTGCGAATCCGTTCCACGGTATGTTGAACGGCTTTGTCAGCATCGCGTTCGTGAGCGACATAGAACAAGGCATCCGGTTGGAAATCCAATATCTTCTTTTCCAGGCTCATCATCCGTTCCAGGGGAGAATACCCGGAGACGGCAAAGTTCAATATTTCATATTTTTTGTATCGACCTTTGGCATATTCCCGGTTTAGCCGATCTTCAATGAGGTTTTCAAACGTTTCGTTGTCTTCTACCCCGGCACCCATTACCTGAGAAGCGCCCAGCACGGCAATACGATAGGTTTGAGGCGGTTTCTGCTTCTCATAATCCCTGTCTCGCATTCCCCAGCGGTTGGTGGTAAGGGTTGCTCCCTTAAAAGGAATTTTTACCAACGGTTTCAACTCTCTTTTTAAAAAATCATGAGTTAAATGGGAGGCATCTGTTTGCCAGATGTCTTTCCAGTAATTGGGTTTTTTCATATACACTTCCCAGAGCTGGGTGTTGAAGCGATCCACTCCCAGAAGTCCTTCATAATACCCACGCTGTAACAGCGCCACATCCCTCTTGCTCAACCGGTTTTGATGTAAGGAATTGGCAACGTCGGTAAATTCCGGTCCCAACACATTATAAACCGAGGGATTGCCCAGGATTAACAATGCCAACAATGGTGTAATACTCACTGCCGCCACACGACTAAAAGCAGGCTCAGCTTTTACCGCCGAGGCTTTTTTCATCCTGTCCAGGAGATATTGGCTTACCACACCGATCCCCACTGTTGCTGCCAAAATCCCTAACACCACACCACTGCCGTTCGCCCAGTTTTTTTCTCTTAGAAATGACCACATACCAACCCACTCGCTCACCGAGTTGCTGGTCCAGAATGACCAGAGCAGACAAATTGCCAGAAAAACGGAAATTGTTTTCAGGGTAACTTTTATAGCGTTGGCAAGTGACCATTCCTTGGCACCCAGGGTGCGCTTCCGCCCATGTTTGATTTCATAAAGGGAATTGGCAATCACCAACAAACCGAAAATCCCCCAGAAAAAAGAATCCTGGGGATGAAGGGGAAAAGACCCCCTTAGCCAGAACCATTGATAGGAATGTAAAATCCAGGTGGTAAAAAAAACCAGAACCGTCGCCAGCACAATACCGGTGGTGGTGCCCCACTTCCGGAGTTTAAAAAACATCGGATAGTAAACAATCTTCATCATGAAATCTTTCCAGTAGATATTAATCCGCCGCCAGTAATCGTTGAAACTGCTGGACAGATAGTAGAGGTGATGGGTCTCGGGAAGATTGAAACCAAACAGGCACAGGATGCCAACTATTAAATGGAATTGACCGGAAATGCGGAGATACAATAAAAAATTCGATACGATAAATTGCATCAGAGTGCCAACGTCTGCAACATGAACCGGTGAGAGCGTCAAGTGATAGTAAACCAGACGATACAAAATCAAATGAACTACCCCGCGAAATATCCACTGCACCCCTTTTTGATAAATATGAAAAGCATCCCTGTCATAATAAGTTCGACAGAAGGTTTTATAATCGACTACCGGAAAAAGGGGGAAACAGACATTGGGAAGCAAGAAGAAATAGGATAGTTTATGCCAGACGGAAACCTGGGGATTATCATGTTTCATATCATACAGATAAACGATAAGCCGGAACATAAAAATGGCGCCCAGGATGGGCAGCATGGCATCCGGCCAGGGAGCATCTTCCCGATAGACCCGGAAATATGCCAGCATTCCGCTAATGATCACTATCACCACCACCCGAAAGGAAAAGCGAATGGGCAGGTGAGTGATTCCGATTAGTAAAAGGCCGATACCAATCAACCAGGCACCACTGACAACTCCCATTACCAGCCAGATAGCAGCGACTGACACCAGTAGAAAAAACGGTAGTTTGAATTGAGCAGGCAAAAAATGGTGGATTATAAATCCAACCAAAGTTAGGAGGGCAACGTCTTCATAAAAGACCCGGCTCTCGATATGAAATTGCCGCATCAACAGCACCAACAATCCAACCTGCAAAGTTATCCCTAAAAATTTACCCAGGCTCTGCCAATCGGTTTTTAAAGCAGCGGAACTGCTTGAGGCACCATTGCTAAGAGGGGGCGTTTTTGACCGGATTCCTTGACCGGTAACTTTCCTGTTATTCATTCATCAACTCCGAATCGGTTATTCATGTCATTGGTTTTTTGTTTTGGGATGAAAATACAAATATTGCTTTGTGATGTTGCCTGAGAGTTAGCAGTCATAATCGTTTGGATATCTGCACTCAAATTATCCAACTCTCAACCGTTTCCACCGGATATAAAGGATGGATGATACCTCCCGGGAGCCTCCAATTTAATGAAAATTTACTCTTCCCCGGCGGCTTTCTTCTTTTTTAATAGAATTTCTGCGGCGTCATCTATCTCAAGCGCCGGATGAACGGAGAGGGCGGAACTTGTCGTCATTCGTTTCAGGTGCTTATGAGTCCGGTTTATTTTCCACAAACCCAGGAGCATCTGGAGGGAATCCCGAAAAATATTCACTTTTGAACCGGAGACCTCATGCCAGTTTACCGGGATTTCCAACACCTGATAGCCAAGTTTTTCTGCCAGATAAAGGATTTCACAGTCAAAGATAAACTGCTGTTGGGATGCCCGGGAAAACAGGTCAATGGCTGCCTGTTGGGTAAACATTTTGAAGCCGCACTGGGTGTCATCATACTTTATGCCGAGAATCAATTTTACCAGCATGGCAAACACTCTTCCCATTACATGACGATGTGTCTGCACTTTCCACTCGACTTTTTCCATGGGACTTAAGCGACTGGCTAACCGGGAATCTCCTTTAATAACGGATGCTGCCCGGGAACCGATGGCAATATCCGCTCCCACACGAATCGCTTCTCTTAATCGTTTCTCTTCCCCAATTGGAGTGGCGCCATCGGCATCGGCAAACAGTAATAATTCTCCCCGGGCAGCCAGCATACCGGTTTTCACCGCTGCGCCTTTCCCACTGTTCACCTCATGGCGTAATATCCGGATGTTTGCACGGTCTTTGCTCAATGCTTCCATTTGTGCGACCGTGCCATCATTGCTGCCATCATCCACCACCACCACTTCATATTCCCGGCTAAATTCCCGGTCCAGGTAAGGAAGCGCCCGGGAAATAAATTTTGGCAGCCGATCGGCTTCATTGTATGCCGGAATAATGATTGAGAAGCGAACCGGTGGGTCTCTCTCGATTTTTTTGTTTTTCCGGTTTGGGGGGGTCATGAAATATATCCCAACCCCTTCAGTCGTTCTTTAATAATTTCTTCCTCATCCTGAGAGATGCCGGAATCATCATCCGGGGTTTTGGTTTTTCCCTGCAGCAGCGACTTCCCCTGCATGGAGGAAGGGATATCATAACCACCCAGTTCCAGTAAGGTGGGGGCAATGTCTAACAAGTGGGCACCGCTGATTTCTCCCTGCAAGGGGTTGTTTGAGGCTGCTAAGATAAAGGCGCCGAATTGGGCGTGGTTACAACCGTCCGGTCCGGTATCGTTCTCCTGGATATGAAATCCCGGGTAGCCGACACCGCCAATGGACCGCCAGTAAAGCCCCCCGAAGTGAACAATCAAATCCGGGGCAATCCGGTTCACATTCCGATAAACTTCTTCCGGTTTAAACACCAGGGTGCCCATGGGATTGCCTTTGTCATCCACCGTGGCTTCCAGTTTTGCTTTCATCTCATCCCGAAACGTTTCGTAATCCTCCGGTTCAATGACCCCGTTCGGTTCCCGTCCTTTCACATTCAGGAAAATCCGGGCATAATAACCGCCTTCACTCCACACCCGGGTTTTTTCCCAATTGACATCCAGTTTGCTGAAAGGCGTTATTTCTTTTGGATATTCATTTAACACCAGCAGCCCTTCTTTTACCAGCCACTCGTTTATACAGAATCCGCCATCCAGCCGCTGGGCACCGTGGTCAGAAACAACCAGGATAACGGTATCGTCGGTGAGTAATTCCAGCAGCGACCCGATTTCTTCATCCAGGTAAGCATAATACTCACGAATGGCGTTTTGATAAGGATTGCCTTCTTCAAACAGCACATGCTCCGGGTCATGATATTGCCAGAAGCCGTGGTGCATTCTGTCCAGACCAATCTCCACAAATTGGAAGTAATCCCATTCCCGGTTTTGCATGTAATGGCGGACCACTTCAAAATGCTTTCGGCTCATCTCATAGATTTCTTTCAACAGCCAGTCTTTGTTGTCGGTCCGAAAGCCCCTGACATCCACCGGGTATTCCCCCACCAGGGAGCGGATTTCATCGGATTCGCCGGCAGGATGGGTGAAGACCTCGCTTTTGGTGTCCGGGGTTAAAAAACAGCCGACACAAATCCCGTTTAATTTGCGGGGAGGGTAGGAAGGCGGGATGCCAATAATGATGGAGCGGTTTCCCTCCCGGGAAATTTGATCCCAGATGGCTAACTCCTGGATAGATTTGGAATTGGTGATTCCCAGCCCGCTGTAAGTGTGGTCAACCCGGTTGCGAAATCCGTACACCCCCAGGGAACCGGGGTCCTGACTGGTCGCCATGCACATCCAGGCTGGCACGGTAATGGGCGGAATAATGCTTTCCAATTTTCCGTAGCATCCGGCGCCCATCAAATGGCGGATGTTCACCAGGTTCTCATCACCGAAGAGAATTTCCGGTGCGGCGCAATCCAGTCCGATCACTAAAATTTTCATTGTCTTTCCTTTCGTGAATTAACAAAGTTGATTTTTATGAATTTCCATTCTCCGGGGGCTTAAGCGGGTAAGGATAGAAGGGGTTGTCAGAATATCTTCCGATTGCATTGTCTCAGGACAGGAGGGATTTGCCTTCCATCTTTTCCCCTTTCGGAACCCCCAGTGCTGCCAGAATTGTCGGCGCTAAATCGATTAACCCGGGATTGTCAGTATTAAACGAGTGATTCATAAACAGGACACCCGGCACCAGCAGCGGATCGATGATGTGATCGCCGCTCCAGCGTTTCCGGTTGTCTTCGAAATGTCCTTTCGGGATGCCGCCCAACCCGGTCTCCCAGGATGACCGGTATCCCGCGGAAAAATTCAATACCAGGTCCGGGGCATCCTTCAGATAGTCTCCGGAATAAACCTGCTCCTGCCTCAGTACACTGCGGAGGGCTTTTCTACCGGTTACCGCATCTTCTATCCCGCTTAATCCCTGAATAATTTGTTGCTTCACTTGCTCCATGTCCTCCGGTTTTACAATCCCGTTGGCTTCTCTCCCTTTCACATTTAAGTAGATGCCTGCCAGACCAAGCGAGTAGGCTTTGGTACGGCTCCAATCCACATTGGGAAAGAAATCCCCGTTTTCCGGTCCCGGCTGAATACCATTTTTTAATGTCAGGAAACCGTTGTCATGCAGCCAGGTATTCACATGGAACCCCCTGCGGAACGTGTTAAAACCATGGTCGCTGAGAACGATGAACAACGTATCTTCATCGGCATATTGCAGGGCTTTTCCGACCACGGCATCGCATTGCTTATAGTGGTCTTCAATTACCCGGGCAAAATCCGGGTTTGCCGCACCGTTATTCGCCGGATGATCCGGCTCGGTAAACCGCCAGAACATGTGCTGGATGCGATCCGGGGTATCATACAGGCAGTAGAATAATCCTTCTTTAAATTTATTTAATTCATACAGCATCATGCCTTCCCGTTCTGCCATTACCCGGTCGCATTGCTGTAAAAATGCAGCTTCATCAATTCGCCCGTTATTCAAGCCATTGTGATCTTCCACCATCCCGGTGGTGTAAAATGTGCCAATGGTTTCTTCCAGTTCCACCGCATAGTCAAACGGCGAGCAAATCGGAAACATGGGTTGTTGCGGATCAAAATTAATCGGAGAGGCATAAAGTTTAACATGGGGTTCGGTTTCGACCAGGTAGAACCGCACCATTCCCCGAACCGATTGGAGCATGCCGATTTTAAATTTCACTTTCAACCAGTCGCTCCATTGCCCCTGTGGTACTTCCAGGGTGCCGGGTTTCCCGTCGGATTTAATCACTGCCTTGCGATTGGCAGAATCAATATGAATGGTGATGGGCAGTTGAACGTCTTTTCGCTCCTTCGGATTCCGGGGACCAATCAGGTAAGATGGCAACTTCCCGTTTCCATCGGATGGCAGATGAATCACATGTTCACTTTCTTTTGGTTTGGCATCCGTTTCGGTGGTATAGAATGTTGAGGTGCCCAGCCCTCCCCGGATATCCGGCACACCCAGCCCGGAAAGCATTCGCCCCTTTGCTTTATCCGGTGGGTAGGTGCAGGGGCAACGGACAATGACCGAGGGCATGCCGGCTTTGCTGATGTATTCCCAAACGGGTGTACCCTGGCGCAGATTCACCGCCCTGGGTGGCACGAATGCATTTTTTTGCTCATAACGGTTGAGGGATAAATCCGGTAAGTAAGTGTTGGGGTCTCGACGGAGGAAATCATAAATTCCATGACCGCCGGGATTTACCCCGGTGGCAAATGTTGACCAGGCAACCGGGGTTTGTGCCGGGTAAGTGGTTGCCACAGTGGCATACCCCCCTTTGTTGCGAATGGTCGCCAGATTGGGCATCTCCCCGGCTTCCATCAACCGTTGGGTTATAGAAGGTTCTAAGCCATCAAGACCGATAACCATGACTTTCTTGTATTTTTTCATGTTCTCCTACCAAAATTTTCCGTAAAAAAGTATTTTGTATGAAGGCAAGTATCGTTGCGTGGCCAGGACAACCGGATTCAACCGGCGATGCTAATTTTTAGAGAAAATCTGTGAAACTTTGCGGCTGCAAAAGCGATAACTTTTCTTCACCAGTCCGACAATGAACCGCCAGAACATCATAAACACCCCAACAATGGCAGCTAACGCGGAAAACAGGGGCAGGAGGGCATCCGGACCCAGGTAAAGAAACACAAAGCTTAATAACAGACTCAAATCGACTCGAAGATAAGAACCTGGTTTTAACATAAAGCGTACCCTTTCTGTTTGATGAACAAAATGATGAATGCGAATTTGTTTCTAATTTTATCTGGTAGCCTGTTTTCTCCTTTAAAGATATAAAGAGATATTCGACAGAAATTCCAAAAGGGTAAAATTGGTCTGTCGGATGAATTCGAACACGATTCCAAAATGGATGTTCGAAATTGGCAGCTACTTTTCAATGATGATAACAGACGGGGAATGGCGCTGAGAAGGTACGGTTAGCCTTCTACAGGCGACCTATAGTTATTTAAGCAGGATCATTTTCCGGGTGGTGGTAAAATCACCGGCGTGTAATTGATAAAAATAGACGCCTGAATTCAAATGTTCGGCATTGAAAGTTACCTGGTGTACACCGGATGACTGCCAGCCGTTTACCAATGACTGAACTTCCTGCCCCAGCAAATCTACAATCGTCAAATTCACCTGGCTGGATTCCGGTAAATAATATTTGATGATAGTAGATGCATTGAAAGGGTTGGGGTAATTCTGGTAAAGTTGGAATTGATCAGGGAATTGGTTGTCCCCCCCGGGAAGCCCATCGGTGGTTAAATCCAATTTTGCCAGGAATGCGCCGCCGGGAGTGGTTTGTGGTGCGTTTACCAGCGGAAAATCGTTGGAAAAAGTTTCCCCAATGATATAAATAGCGCTGCTGTTGGGATGAATCCCGATATGCCTGCCGAAATCTTTTTCGGAACCGCCGCAATAACTTCCGTAAAGTAGTTGAGTTCCATCAGGACTGAAAATTGCGATTATGGCGTCTTTCACGCCGCCGTACTGAGATTGAAAGGCGTCCGGGGTAATCGGGCAATCGTTGGATTGAACTCTCCCGGTACAATACACATTGCCGGCGGCATCAACCACCGGGCCAAAAAAACCCTCCGGTCCTTGATTGGAACCGCCGTAGAGAGTTGCCATCCCCAGGGTACCGTCATTGTTAATTCGTGCCACCCATCCATCGCCATCAAAGGTATTGCCGCCTCCGCGCAGGGTGGATTGAAAGGCACCTGGCGTCGTTGGAAAATCGGGGGAAGCAGTGGAACCAACCACATAAAAGTTGCCCTGGCTGTCCACCACCCCTTCCGTTTCAATTTCATCAAACCCGCTGCCGCCCAGCCAGGAGAGATAAATTAGGCTGGTGCCATCCGAACTGAGTTTAGCAATATATGCCTCGGAAATCCCACCGCCCCGGATGGGTTGAAAAGCGTCCGGAGTGGTGACAAAGTCGGTGCCGCCGGTGGTGCCGCCAATCCAGATATTTCCGGAGGCATCAACCCCCAGGGCGCGGATGGTTTCATCCCCCTGGTTGTCATTATTAGGACCAAAATAGGTCAGGAAAATCAGACTGCTTCCATCGGCGGACAATTTTGCCACCCAGCTATCCTTCTGTCCACCTAAGCTTGTTTTATAAGCACCCGGTGTGACCGGTAAATTATCGGAGTCGCTATTGCCTCCACCAATTATCAATTCCCCGCTGGGTAATAAATGAATCGCCCTGCCGTTGTCATTTCCATTTCCACCGATATAAGTGCTGTACAAAAGTTGGTCCCCGGCAGGAGACAGCTTAGCCACAAACGCATCGGTTGCGGTATGAACATTACCCACGGCATGACCGCCGTTAAAAGAGTTATCAAATGCGCCCGGTGTGGTTGGAAATCCCGTTCCGGCACGGCCAGCCAGATACAGTTCACCGGACCCATTGACGGCGGAAACATAAGCATAATCTTCCTTGGGCCCACCAATGAAGGTTGACCAGATGACATTTCCGTTGGAATCAAATTTGGCGCTGACCACATCCTGCCAGCCGGTACCGCTGTGAACCGTGTCATAGGCGCCGGGGGTTACCGGCCAGTCGGTGCTGCGAGTACCGCCGGACATATATATGTTCCCGGCTGAATCAATAACCACGGTTCGATTTTGGGCAGGACCGGTGCCCCAATAGGTTGAGAACGCCACGGTGGGGTCTATGGTTAAGGGACGAGAATGGTCGTAGTTATCCAGTAATTCTACCCGGTAGGAATTTTTTCCGGTTTTTCGGAAGGTGCTGGCAACTAACCGGGGAATCCCATCAAGCATTTGATAACAAACCAGCTCCCCGTCTTTCATTTCACCCATATCGGTCAAAATTTTTATTTGAGTGGAATCCACGCTTAAAATATCCTTCACCGCATCAAATTTCAACTCGATAGGAGATACATCTGCATAAGGGGAAACAAGATACTCGTAGGTTAACTGATTGTGTTCGTCAAAAAAATATGTCAAATCTATACCGGGATAGACATCCTTGTAAACAATTCGATTATAATGGGGAACATGGGTCCGCCATGTTTGGGGGTTTTTCCCCAGGAAAAAATTGCTGTATCCGGAAAGGATGTCTGTTGCCTGCGGGGAGACATCCCCATTGCCAATTTTCAGGTCATACATTAAACCGCCGTCGAATATCCATTCCGGGTCATCAAATGGGTTTTGCGGTTCAATTTCCCGCCAGCGCACGATATTGAAATAGATTTTCCCGGGAGCAAAACCGATGTCCACGTTGGGGAATGAGGCGTAATATTTAATTTCAGGGTTATTGAGCTGCCCCTGATTTTCAATAAAATATGCCTGCCGGAAAATCTGTATTTGCCGGATAGTACTGCCCGGATCCTCCGGATGTGATTGAGCCAATAGCAATGGGTTCATCGCCAGGCATCGTATAACAACCGTTAAAATGAAGAAAAAGCGATACATCTATGTTAACCTTGTGAATCTGTATTGAATCCTATTATGTTATAGGGTATTATAACATTGAGCTAAAAATTTTCAAAATTAAAATATTGATTTCCATAGCGGAACGGTGATATTGGTTCAATGGGATGGAATCGGCATCTTTTTTAAAATTCAGAAAATATCGCTCGACGAAGCGATTGTTACAAATTCCCCTGCGCTTTTACGGATTGGGAGTGAAACAATCGGCTGATTTTATTTTTCCAGAGATAAATTGTCACCCCGATGACGAAGGCTACCATGCTGTAGAGGTAGTATAAAATGTGCAGGGGAATGACCATCACTGCAAACAACGGGTATTTTTCTTTTAGAAAAAAGGAATAGAAAGGGTAATTTAAAAGAACGATTCCAATTGTCAGCAGGAGCGCCACAATAAGCCAGAACTGTTGGAAATAGATGGCAGCAACAATTCCGGAAAGTATCATAAGAACGATTAAAATTCGCACTGCTGTGGGGACCCGCCGCTTTAGTGACCAGATGTCCAGGAACAGAACCGACAGAATGACAAAGAGAGGCATCAGAAATAACTCTTTAAAAGAGAGCGCCTCCATCACGATTGAACCCACTATCCCGAGAGAAAATAACGCACTGATGCGCTGGGAGAGCTTCAGGTTCAAATCATTGGGTAGATTTTTTTCCCGCATGATTAATTCGGTCCAGGGGATGCCCCGGTCGCGTACGTCCGCTTTCAGCATTCCCCAGAAGGTCCATTTTTTGAGATGGCTGACCTGAATATGCTTGCAGAGAGAAATTCGGTGTCCGGCTTTGGTCAAACGGGCGCCCAGTTCAATATCTTCGATGCAGGGACGCTGATAGTTGACATCAAAGCCATCCATCTCCAAAAACACTTCCCGTTTAATTGCCCCGCATCCACTCCAAAAAGTGCTGGCTTCTTCTTTTCCCTGTTGATGCACGAAATGATGAAACAAGTTCCGATATTGGGAGATGAAGTTGCCTGCCCGGGGATAGACATCATAAGACCCGAACAGGGCATCCACTTCCGGGTGGCTTTCGAAATGTTCTACCACCTTACGGATGGTATCCGGGTAAACCCACACATCGGCATCAATAAAAAAGACATACTCCCCACGTGCTTTCTGAACCCCGTAATTCCGTGCCCGGGCGGGCCCGCTCTGTTGGTCCAGCCGTAAGACTTTCACTCCCAACTCTTTCAAGACTTCCGGGGTGTTATCCGTTGATGCATCATCAACAACCAGTAGTTCATAATCCGGGTAATCGGATTTCTGAATCCTTTTCACACAGGAACGGATTAGCTCGGGGGCATTTCGAACCGGCACGATGACGGAGATTTTCGGAGAGGTGGATTTTTCCATAATGGATTTCCATAACTTGATTAATTCATCACGACGCGATCCCGTCTCCAATGGAGCCACGTTTGCCAATGACAACGTCACTCCCGAGGGGATCATGCATTGAGTGGTGGGATAAACCGCAGAGACGCGGCGGTCGCAGAGTTGTTATTATTTAAGTAACATTTCTCACTTTGAACTGGTGAATTTGCTATTCAAAGGGACTAAGGAAAACATTTCATAAATTCTTGTCTTTAAAGATTTATAACCACCTGTTTCTATCCGCTCATTCCCTCGAACTCACCCCCTCTTTCCCCCTCTTCCCGACGAATCGGGATCTTCGACTTCCAAGAGAGGGGGATGAAAGGGGGAGAGTTAAATATGTAGCCTCAGGAAAAAATTATCAAAATTTCTACAACCAACCGGAAATTTTAGACTGGAATCCTAAAAACTATCATTGTACCCTGCCAGTAAAAAAAGAACATTTATTGTTGAAGTGAGAAAAGTTTGTCTTTAATTCATAGAATTATTTCCCCGGGGTGCTCAGAATGGGCTGAGATGATCGGGACTCTCCGGAAAAAGGATATTTCCAGATTCCCCAGATCACCAGACTGCAAAGCGCCAGCACCAGAATGGGCAAAAACGGTTTGGAAAGAATGGGATGGTCCGGCGGATTTACCATTTTTAAGACGGATAACCAGGGCAATTGAATGCCATGTTGGAAAAACAATCGCCAGGAAATATCCACCGGTTCCCGGTACATGCTGAGCACCCAGGAGTGGAATAACGTCGGGACAGAAATAATGGCTAACCACTTGTTCGAGAGGCGATTGAGATGGTCGCTTGCCGCCAGAAAAACAAAGGGCACCAGGGGCAGCAGGTAGCGAAATCCGGTGTTGAATTGCATCCGCGAATACTGGTTGGCTGCGCAGAAGGTTAAAAACAGAATCACAAAAATTGCCGAAAAGCGGCGTTCCCGGATAGGGAAAATTAATTGATCCCGCTTTTTGATGAAGTAGATCGGGATAAACCCTGCGAGCAATAGGGGGGAAAAAGTGAACATCCCATAGGAAAGGGAAAACAAATTCAGCCAGTATAAATCCGGAGAGGGCCAATCGAACCCACGCCAGCCCCGGTCGGTGTAATGAACCGGCGGCATCCAGTACTGCCCGGGCAGGAACGGGTTCCCATACATTGCCCACTGGGTATATAAAAGGAACAACACCGGGGGAACCGCACCGATGACAAAGGGAAGGGAATCAACAAATGCCTGTTTAAAAGAGGTTTCCGAGAAGCGAATAAAGAACAGGTATCCGTATAATGCCAGCAGGGGCACCACACCGGCATAATCCAGTGCCAGACCGAAGCCTGCCAGAAAGCCTGCCCAGAAACGGGTTCTCCAGGCGGGAAAAGTGTTTTCCCGGGAGGGCTGCCACAGCAGGTAAAATGCCCAGAAATCCACCATCATCATGAACATATTGTGGTTCAGATGGGCGGTGCGGAAAAAAATGGGGGTGGCAAAACCAAACAGAAATGCCAGCCAGATGGCTCGCCTGGTTCCAACGCCGCGGATGAGCAAAATTTGAAACAACAACACCACAAACAACGCCGACAGGGGCGCCATCAAAAATGCCGAGGTGATAACGGTTGCCGCCCCAAATTTTAAGTATAATCCCCTTTCTTTGACCAACTTAAAAAAACGCCGCCGATTCGGTTTATTGGTGCGGTATTCGGCGTGCACCCGGTTGCCAGCTTTCGCAACCTTCGCTTTGCCGTAATCTCCCAGCCAGTCTAATACCGGTTTAAACAGCAATAGGGGAATTGCAGCGATTACCGAACCGGTGACATTGTTGCCGATGTAAGAATGACCGTCTTTATGCACAAAAATATCCGGGTGAAATCCCTGGTACTCATCTACTTTAAATGTTCCGTGATCAACCAGGCTGAAAGCCGGATAATGTTCCCGCACCACATTGGTAGCAAAGTGGGCGGTGAAAATAATCCAGCACGTTAAAAAAATCTTCCACTTAAGGGAACGAATATTTTTGGGGTTGAGTGTTGTGTGCTTTATTTCTTCCATTGCTTGATCCATCCTGTTTCTTAGTTATTTCGGAGGATTTTGAAGATTCTTCCTTATTCGGTTGCAGTTTGCAGCTCAGGGATTAAATGATTTTTCTTCAAAAATTCAGCAATTTTTTGAGCAACCAGGATGCGCCCTGCTTTGGTTAGATGGATTTCATCAGCGATCAGGTGTTTCTTGCGATCAATATCCTTAAATAAATCCAGGTAAGGGATATTAAGCCTCTGACAGATTTCTTTTAACTTCCGTTGCGGTTTTGTGGTGTAATCATAATCTTTTTCGAGGTAATCTTTCCGTAATTGTTCACCGAAGGGAAAGGCGACCAGGAAAACCTTAAATCCGTTTTCCTTCCCCAATTGCACCATTTCTGCCATTTGCTTTTCCACTTCCTCCCAGGGTTTATCCTGCCAGGCGGTATTAAAATCGGGTCGATAATCAAACGTAAACCCTTTTTTGGTTTCAAATTCCACCAGGCTTTCGAATATGCTTAACTTTCTCCGCAACCAGACCAAAAAGTGACTCTTTCTGGCAATCTGGTATAATGGGCTTTGCACCCCCTTTACCGCCTCTTTGGTAAATTGATAAGTTTCACCGACAATCTTGCCGTCCTTCACCTCAAATTGGTGAAGAAATTTGTGCAGGTCATTCAGGATGAAGCTGACGCCTACCAGGTCAGGTTGAAATTTCAGACCGTATTTTTTCAAATAAACCAATTCCTGGTAGTTGGTATATCCCTTGACCCCGGCGTTAATCACCTCGGTGGGCGTCAGACTGGAATCGCTGTTTAGAATGCTTTCCAGGTGTCCCGGGAAAGTATCGTGGATGTTATCGCCATAGAATGGCACCGAATCTCCCAAAAGCAGCAGGCGGAACTTTGTTTTCACGCTGTCAACCGGATCATCCCGCAAGCCGTCGGAATTAACATCGGCAAAATTGGGACGGTTACGATATCCCAGATCGGGATCATAAACTGCCCATATTTTGTCGCCGGCTCTGGCTTTCTGGATACTCTCCACAACTCGAAAACCAATCTCAAAGAGAATGAACAGGAAAAGAATACTGCCCAGGCTAATCGATAAGTTGATTATGACTTTCTTCATAAAAACCCTTTGTTTTAATTGGTAGTCGTCATTCATCCACGAATGAACATGAATTGACCCGAAAAAAGGAATAAAAGCATTCTAACCGGAATTATTCACTTCGGAGGTTCTGGGTTCAGGGTTCTGGGTTGGCGAGGTGAGACAGCCCAACCATCTCCAGTCTAACTGTGTGTACCCTGTCCATTTATCTTGTTCCTGAAATTAGAACGCTGTATCTGCCACCCGGGCGGCATTTGCCATCAAGGTAAAGGTCAGGTTTTTTGCCGGGAGGAACGGATAGGTGCTGCCATCGACAAAGTATAGATTCTCGTAGTCGTTGCTCTGACCATCTGGCGATGTGGTATGTGCCCGGGGAGTTTTACACATGGGCAGCGTCCCGGCATAATGCACACTGGCGCCCATGGGGCGGATGTGAATCATTCCCGGCGGCACCACGCATCCCAGGGCAGACAATACTTTCTTTATTTGTTTGATGGTTTTTTTTATCATGGTTTTCTCACCTGCCGGGGGCACATAGTTGATCATCAGGCGGGACGTTCCGTTGCGGTTATCCACCTCCAGGGTGACATAATTCTCTTCCCGCCGAAAATCCGGAAAAATCACATTGATTACCCCCAACGCCGCATGAACATTGCGGAATAGAAATATTGACGTTTTTAAATCGGCGGGCACATTCTGGATGATGGGGTGAATCATGGCCGTCTTTAGTGTGGTGATTTGCCCGTGAATATAATTTTTCGGTTCCCCGGTTTCCATGCCAATGGCAAGCTGATGATATTGATAGCTCTGGGGATTGAATGCTTTGCCAATCATCTTCAGATTCAAAAACGGAACCAAAATCTGGCGGTTATCCAATAATCCTTTCAGGGTAACGATTTCTCCGGTGTGATGGTAGATGGTATCCAGGTAGATTTTAGTAGATGGGAGAGCCCCGGCGGCTAGCACAAATTTCTCTGCCGCGAATTCCCGGGTGGAATGCTCGGCGACAGAACGGGCAACCACACTCTTGAGTTTGCCGGCGGAATCCACTTTAAAATGGGAGACAAACATTCCGGGTAGATACTGGAAATTGGGATTGCTCATGCATTCTTTTAATGTTAAGGAGGGGGTATAAAATGCCCCGGTAGGACATCCCCAGATGCACCTGCCGGTATAGGTGCAGCCCTTTCGCCCGTTGCGGTCTTCACTGAGCGCGGCAATCCGGGAACGACCGATGAAGGATTTCAATTTATTGTTCAAATAATCCTTTTTTCGTTGATAGGACTCGATGAGCACCCGGGAGTGCTCATCTAACTTGAGGGGCGGCAGTATATGCTGATGAACCGGAAAAAACCGGGTTAAATCATCCATCTCCCCGATGATGCCAATCCGCTCTGCCACCTGATTGTAGT
This sequence comes from uncultured Calditrichaceae bacterium, assembly GCA_964471235.1. GTDB lineage: Bacteria > Calditrichota > Calditrichia > RBG-13-44-9 > J075 > CAYYGL01. Next base: position 8,884 of record CAYYGL010000032.1, on the reverse strand, counting down.
ATGGTTCGATATCCTGATAATTGAAGGGGAAGTCTTCCAACTCTTCATCGTTAAAGGGGTAGGAACCGGCGGTCCAGGCTTCCGCCAGCCCCCCCCGGGCAAACGAAAAAAGCGGACTGAAGCCTCTCGATTTAAATCGGAACTCTTTCAGATTGGCAAACACAAAATTTTTGCTGGGCGGAAATCCGTAGTACTCGCCTTCGGCGTCCGGATAAATGACCGCCTCAAAATCTTTACCCAGGAAATATGCCGCCGGATCATTCAAGTTGCTTTTTAAATCGGTCAGGCTGTCTTCCGGGTTCACCATCTCTTCCCGATAAAACCCCACATCCAGCATAAGCACCCGGTAACCTTTTTGCAGAACCGATTGGGCAAAGTGAACGCCGCTGGCGCCGGAACCGATGACAATTATCTTATCCATGCTTCTCAGTGTTAACATTTAGCGGGTTGGTAAGTTCAGGCATCGATGAGGTCTCCTGCTTTTCTGACGGGGAGAGTGAGACCATGCGGGTAAAGATATGGAGCGGCAGGAACAGGAGCACTCCGAAAACAAGCGACAGGGCATAAAGCGTGCTGTGTTGTACCAGTTTCAGAAAAAAAACTGTTCGGGATACCCCGTCAGTGGAATCCAGGTAATAATGACCGGGTGCGCAGCTTTCTAAAATTGCCAGCAGGAGAACCAGTTTCCGCCGCAGAAGACTCCTTTTAAAGAACACCCGGGAATAGGCATCTGCCACCCGGGTTAACATCGGATGCCGTCTGGCGATACAGATGAGCATTTTATCCATCAGGGACGGTGGCGGCGCTGCGGCAAATCCTGGGGAGGAATGCCCCTTTTTATAGATGCTGAGCACGTAATCATTGGGTTCCCGGTGTATCAGGTACCGGCAAAAGACCCGGCACTCTTCCGCCAGGGAGATTGATATGGGATCAGTGGGTTTATCCATCGGAGGCTATCAATTGGATCATCTCATCAACAGTTTTCATCCCCGGTTTCAGTGCCTCAAACACCGGGTTGCCCTGGGCAGTGCCGTCATTGCGGAAGGACGACAATTGACCGACATTGAATGGCAGCAGGGAGTAAAATGGCTTTTCCAGAAGAGAAAGAACAGGGATTATGAATCCCAATGGAAGATGGAGTGTCTTGCGAGTGCGCTGAAAATACATTTTATGAAGGCGGCGAATGAATTCCTCTATCGACAACTGCTCCGGTCCTCCCAGTTCAATGAGCTGCTGGTTGAAAATACCGTTTTCCAAAATATGCAATAGTCCGTTGGTTAAATCTTCTACGGAAATGGGCTGAATCTTCACTCTTCCGTTTCCAAACATCAGTAGAAAGGGACCGAGCCCCAGTTTTAAAAAACTTTGCCACACCTGTGCTTCTTTCCCGATGACAATGGTGGGGCGGACGATGGCAAAGTTAAGCCCGCTTTGCCGAACAATCTCCTCGGCTTCCAACTTGGAGAGAGCATAGTAGTACCGGTACTTGTTGCTGAATTTTGCGGCGATGGAACTGATATACAGAAAGTTTGGTGCGCCTGCCTGTTGGCAGACTGCTACCAGCCGTCTGGTGCCTTCGGTGTTGATCCGAAAATATTCGTTCGGTTTAAATTTGCCGGTTGCCGCCGCCAAATGAACCACCTGATCCGATTCGGCAATGGCAGATTTATATTTCTCTGTCTCAAGAATATCGCCGGGAATAACAGTCAAATTCGCAGCGGCTGCGAGCGACTCCGGCAGTTTTTGGGGGTCCCGCACCAGGCAGAAGATTTTTTGATATTTCTTTTTGGCCAACTTTCGCTGGAAATGCTGCCCGATGAAGCCGGTGACCCCGGTGATGAAAATGGTCGGTAGAGAGGAATTTTTGCGGTTCGATTCGTTCATTTCAGTTATCTTGCAAAATCAGGCTGTAAATGGGTTGACAACGTTCCTTAGTTCTTATCCACTTTTTTCCGGGAAGGTTTTCCAGGTGCAGGATGCGGATCCGAATTCTTCGGCTGCTTGTCGTTCTCAGTATACTGGATGACCTGATCGACCACATATAGAGGACGTTGTTTTATCTCGGTAAATATCCGCCCGATGTATTCCCCCATTATTCCCAGCGAAATGAGCTGTATCCCCCCCAAAAATAAAATTGCCACCATAATGGTTGCCCAGCCGTGAACGGTGATTCCCAGTATCTTCTGCACGAATACGCTGGTGAGATATAGAAAAGCCAGAAACGAGGTGGCATACCCCAGCCAGGTGGCTAATTTGAGGGGGGCGGTAGAAAAGGAAGTGATGCCATCCAAAGCGAATTTCAGCATTTTGCGATAGGGATATTTGGTTTCCCCGGCGTAGCGTTTATCGCGTTTGTAGTTCACACCGGTTTGCTTGAATCCCACCCAACTGACCAGCCCCCGCACAAAGCGGTCTTTTTCCCGCATATTCCGAAGTTGATCCGCCACCGCCCTGGTGATTAACCGAAAATCGCCGGTATCCACCGGAATGTCGATTTTGGCAATCCGCTTCAGGAGCCGATAGAAGGTAGAGGCTGTGATCAATTTCATGGCAGTTTCGCCTTCCCGTTCCTGGCGCTGCCCGTAGACCACATCATATCCTTCTTCCCATTTCTGAACAAAATCCCGAATTACTTCCGGCGGATCCTGCAAGTCGGCATCGATCACGACAATCGCATCCCCCTTTGCCTCATCAATTCCGGCAGTGATGGCGATTTGATGACCGAAGTTCCGGGAGAATTTGAGAATCTTTACATTGGGATTCCCCCGGGCAAAATGGGAAAGTTTTTCGATCGAGTCATCCCGGCTGCCATCATCCACAAAGATAATTTCGTAGCGGTATCCGGTTAAGGATTCCATCACCGGAAGCAGCCGCGCATAAAATGCCTCAATCACTTCCGATTCATTATACACCGGAACAATCACCGATACAATCTTTTCTCCGTTCATGGATAGCCCCGGGTTATTGTTGGTTGAGGGATGTTCCATTCGCATTTCCATTGTCAAAAAATACCGTCGATAAGCGAGGGTCCTGTCGCATCGCCTGGTACAGGCGATTGGCAATCAGTGCATGACCTTTTTTATTGGGATGATAATCCCATTCGGCAACAATGTACGATTTGATATGCAAGCCATCATAGATATGGGCAAGGTTGATCACGATAAAGCCCGCTTCCCTGGCAAGTTCGGCAAAATGGTCGGAGGATTTGGATTGATCCATCCCCGGGATGGAGGGGATGACCACCCAGACCGGCAACATATCGTTCTGCTGGCAAATTGAAATGATGCGCTGATAGACCCAGCGAATGATCTCGTCACCGTAAGGCCGCAGCATCAAGGGAGTGACCTTTTCTTTGGGGGTGTCAAAAATTCCGGCTTTTTTCAGTTCCTCTGTTAGAAAATCATAAGGGATTTCTACCCCGGCAAGGTATTGATTGACCAGAAAACGGTTCGAGCGCAAATCTTCTGCAGGATGAGCAATGTAGAACAGGGCATTGGGGTGAAACGACAACGCCTTTTCTTCCAGCACCAGAAGCATCTGAAGCGGGGTATAACTCCCGGTACCAAAATTCAGAATTTCATATTTGGAATATTTACCGGGGGTATGTTCGGTATTAAGCCTCTGTTCTAATCTGGATTCAAAATTTTCATTGTTGGCAACTCCCCACCCGCTAACATGGGAAGAACCGAGCATGGCAATCCGGCAGGTTCCCGGTGAAGGAAGCTTTTCGTACTCTTTGTCACGCATCCCCCAGCGATTGGTCTGGAAAATTTTCCCCCGGAACATCATTCGCATCGAGGGTACCAATTCGAACTTGAGAAAATCATTGGTTTTTCGGGCGGCGCCGGTATCCCAGATTTTGGGCCAGTCATCCGGACGTTTAATGTAAAGCTCCCATAATTGGGAGTTAAATCGATTTACTCCGATTAAATCTTCATAGTATCCTCTCTGAAGCATCTCAGCATCATGGCGGCTTAACCGATTCCAACTCAAATCTTCAATGACATCCTGCACTTTTTCTGCGAAATTTGTATAAACGGCAGGATGACCAATTGAAAATAACAGAATGAGGGAAAAGGTGCTCAGGGCAGCGGTTCGAAAGAACCGTGGCTTGTCATGTTGAGGCGGGTTAGGCTTGGCACCCCCGGGCGTTTTTGATGTACCAGTAATCGCACCGGCAAACACTCCGCCAAGAATAACCACAGTTCCCAGGAAGCTCAGCACATCCCTACTTGTTAAATTTGCCAGTGACCATAGGGTGAGCCAATCGGTAATGGAGGGACTGCTCCAGAGCGACCAGAGAACGCAGATAGTGGTGAAGGTGGCTAAAACTTGCAGGGATAACACAGAAATTCGGCGCACCGACCAGGTTTGTTTCCCCAGAGTTCGTTTGCGTCCATACCTGGTTTCATACAGGGAATTAAAGATGACCAGGATAGCCAATATGCTCCAGAACAAAATATCCGGTTTGGAAATCAGGAATGTGCCGCGCAGCCAGAACCACTGGTAAGCATGTAAAAACCAGGTAGCGAGAAATACAAAAGCCGTCGCCAGCACCAATGCCACCGTAGGTCCCATTTTCCGGAGTTTGAAATAAACCGGGTAGAAAAAGACTTTCTGCATGAAATCCTTCCAGTAAATATTGATTCTTCGCCAAAAATCGGTAAAACTGGATGAAAGACAATACAGGTTATTGGTACGCGGCAGGTTAAAACCAAACAGGAGCAGGATGCCCACGATGATATGAAACTGCCCGGATACTCGAAGGTATAGTAAAAAGTTCGTTACAATATAGCGCAACAGGTCTGCCAGCCCGGTTATTTCCTCCGGGGAGATCACCAGATAATAATTGATAACCCGGTAGAGCAGAAGGTGAATGACACCCCGCCGTATCCAGATGATGCCCCGCTGGTAAATTTGGAATTGGTCTTCATCAAAATAGTTTTTACGAAAGGTGGAATAATCCACTACCGGAAAGAGGGGGAATACCACATTGGGAAGCAGAAAGAAATAAGAAAGGGATTGAACAACGCTAACGTTGCCTTTCAAGTGTTTCAAATCGTACATATAAACAATTAACCGGAATATGAACATGGACCCGAGAATGGGCCAGATGGCAGTGGGCAGGGGGGAAGTGACAATTTCAGCACGCAATAAAGCCAGCCCTCCGCCAAAAAGGAACAGGGCAGCCACCCGAAAGAGATAGGGGATGGGTAAATGGCAGATACCAATGAGAATGACCCCGATACCGATAAGCCAGGCACTGTTGGTTATCCCCATTACACCGGAGATGCCCGCCAGGGAGAGCAGCAGGAAAAACGGCAGCCGATACGAGGTGGGCAGCCAATGGTGAACGATGAAACCAAAGAATGTCAGCAGCATGATGTTATGGTAAAACGCCTGATTCTCCAGGTGAAAAAGTCGGGTGATTAGCACCAGGAGACCTAACTGAACAGTGATGCTGAGAAATTTGGCAATGGCGATTTTGTCCTGTAATACCCCTGTTATCCATTGCCAGGCTTGCCGCCTGCCGATAGTTGCGTCCAGGGTGATGCTGGTGGCAATTGTCAATAAGCCTATCAGAAGCAGCCATGTTTGCTGGGTGCCGAAGCCTTTATCACTGTTCGATGTGATCAGATCGGCTCCCAGGGAAAGCAGAACCAATCCCAAACCGCCGGACATTAATACCGGCTGCAAGAAGTCTCGCAACGATGTTTTATTATTTGTTATCGGTAATTTACCGGGAGCAGTTTTTTGCTGATGAGCCATTCGAACAATTTCCTTTGTTCATGGGATGAAACTGGCCGTTGATGAAGTTTTTAGGCTATAAGTAAGGGATTGAAAGTCATGAATAAGCTATACCGGCTTTTCGAAGATGTTGTAACCGTATCTCCGCAAGAGGGGAAAAGTCATAGCAGTTACCAGAAACTTATAATGAAGCGGAAATTTACGTTTCCATTCATCATCCTGTTTTATCTTGACCGTACCACTGATAAACCGGGTCTTATTCCCTGCCACACCATGCGTTTTTTCCAATTCTACTGTGTGTTCATCTACAAAGGGTCCCGGGTGTGGCTTTTCATTTACAAAGCGCATAATTTCGGCAACGCTTTTTTGAGGATGGGCAACAAAATCTTCATACCGCATAAAGAGGTGTTTTTTTCCTCTGCGGTCCCACAGGTATGTAATAGAAGGATGCCAGACGTTCCAATAAATTGTGGTGCGAATGGGGCTGTGCTGTGGGAACAGCCTCCCCGGTGCACTTTCCTTTTTACGGGTCCAGGAATGACTTACTCCCCGGGGGTCGCGAATCAGATGCAGTACGTATAATTCTACCGAAGGCAGCGACTCAACCATGTAGGCATAAGAGGGCCATTTGGAGGCATCTACAATAACCCGGCAACCGGTAACGGTTTGGATAGCGCGGTAGAGTTTATCCAAATTGCCAAGGAATTCACGGGTTTTGGGCGTTTGTCGGGGACCGCGATCCCGGTGCAGCAGCATTGGGGGAAGAAACTTGGTTTGTGCCAGTCGTTCCCGCAAATAGACCATCCGGGCGGGGTCCACCCCGGTCATTCCGCCAAATGCTTCCTGAAAAATGGGCTTCCAGGTCTTACACTCGTGAAATCGGTCGCCGCAGCCGCATACCCGGTTTTCCTGCACCCCGCAATCCCAGATTCCTTTTATTTCACTCCCGCCAAAAAAACCATCCAATTGACCCAAAATCACATTCAGGATGGTACTCCCACTTCGGCCGCTTCCGGCAATGTATAATACTTTAATTTTTCGGTCGTTCATTAACTATATAACTCCGTTAATCCCTATCGAAAAGTGAATGGAAAGCAATGGTGGTCAGGAAGTGCAAATTGATATAAAACAGGGAGACTTAAACTACAGCTTTCCGGCGCTGCGGAACTGCAAGAGCGTTCGCATTTCCTTTTCACCGGTTACCCACAAAATGACAATGTAAATCAAAAGACCAATCCCTCCCCGTAAAATCCAGGTCATGGAATCGGTCAGGTAAATGAAACCACCCATAAACATCCCGGCGAAAGCCGGAAGCATTAACTGGGGCAACAGTTGAATTCCTGTACCCAGCCGGGAGAAAAAATAACGGGCGATTGATAACCATAGTAATTCTGACATTACCGTTGCACTTGCCGCTCCAAGGATTCCATAACGAGGGATTAGAATTAGGTTTAAAGTCAAATTGAGGGCTGCTGCGGAACCGGCACAAATCAGGTCTTTTTTTTGGTTGCCGCTGGCGATCAAAGAGCGGCGCAAGGTACCCCGCAAGATAACCAGCATGGCGGACCAGGATAAAATCTGCATTACTGTTACAGAGTTGAGATACGCTGAGCCGAATAACAAATGGATGATCGGCTTTGCCAGCAACGTTCCACCGACTGCAATGGGGATAGCCACCAGGGAGCTCTGCCGCAGCGCCCGCAGTACGATTTGTTGAAAAGCGGATCGATTATGGGTATAATTCCGAGCCAGGGAAGGAAAAAGCCCCAAAAAATAGGTAACGCTGGCAACCAGGACAACGGTTAGCGGCTTGTAACCGGCGCTGTAGAATCCGACCTCTCTGGAGGTGGATAAAAATCCCAATAAAAGAACATCCAGATTGTAGCTCATCATTGCCAGGGCGCCGGAAGCCCCTAATGTTAATGCCGGCAATAGGATTGGAGAGGTATCCCGAAATGTAAAAGAAATACGCTCTCCCTTTACTTCCCTGGTAAAGTGGTAATAGAAGAACGCTGCCATGGAAAAATCACCCACCACCTTGAAGATGGGGACCAGAATAATCTGCTCCGGGTGATGTACGAAAAGAAAGATGGAAAGGGCAAATACCACCTGGGCAATGATCATCCCTAAAGAAGCACGGGTCATCATTTCCCTGCCGATAAACGCCCATTTTAAACTGGCACCATTGGCAATAAGGGAAAACCCGAATAAAATCAATAACAGCCTGAGATAAGGATACCCGGGGAAGACTGTTAACAGACTCAGGAGAAGCAGGTATGCCATCAGGGCAAAGAGCAGTCGTAACGGAAGAATCCGTTCCACAAGGTAGCGTAATTGGTCTTTCCGGGCAATTTCCCGCATTGCCCAGAGTTCCAAACCGCCATCGGCGATCAGAATGAAATAAGCCAAAATCGAGATGGATAATTCCAGAACGCCGTAATTGTCGGGTCCTAATTTTCGTGCCAGATAGATGAACGCAATGAAATAGAGGCTCTTGGCGGTAAAATCGCCTACTGATAAACGAAGGATATTTTTCAAAGGGAGCAACGAAATGCCTTCAGGTTAGATGGCTGCCGGTTCCCGTTTTTTTGCCACGGCATGAATCAGCGGACCAATGCCATTCAAAATTTGTCGACCGACAGGCAGCCGTTTTACAAAATGGTAGGCATCTATCATTCGATTCAGCATGAAACCGAATTGTTGACGCTGATTTTTGGAAATATCCGGCAGATAAATCTTGTCGATTTCAAAGCCGTTTCGGGTGATCAGGCGGGCTAAATCGTTTTTGGACAGGAGATGGATTTTGGGCGCCATGATGTTTTTCCGTTCCAGGTACGAGGCGACCCATTTTTTGGGGAGATACCCGCTGCACCACAATCCGATGTGGGGATCGGGTCCGAACCGGAGCCGGTTGGCGGTGCCGACAAAGAAATCACCCCCCGGGCGAAGCACCCGATAGCTTTCTTTTACCCCGGCTTCCTGATCGCGGAGGTGCTCAATCACCGATTGCGCCACGACCCGATCGAACGATTCATCCGGAAAGGGAAGCGCTTCGGCACAGGCACAAATCAATGGGATATCTTGTAAGCCCTTTTCTGCCAGCATTTTTTTGGCCATTACCATCCATCGAAAGACA
>CAYYGL010000031.1:0-32930 GCA_964471235.1 uncultured Calditrichaceae bacterium | reverse complement strand
AGGGGTGAACCCCACGGCTAAGAGATGCAAGCATCGCAAGGGATGCTGAAGGTAGCGATCGGAGCGTCAAAATTCATGGCAACGCCATCCCTCCACGACGTGGTAACGTTGTTATCGGGATTTTGACAATTCCGGCACCGGCTGAAGTGGAATACTAGCAGGTGGCAGTAACCCCCACGCTTCACTTCTCCCGGGTCTGTAAAATTTTCTTGCAAATCGCTTCGGTGGATTCGCGGGAGGTATTGACGTAAATCTGACCGTAATGACCGTAGAGGCTCTCCCGATCTCGATAGTGTAAATCAATATCGGACTTCAAATCCGGCTCACTCAGCAAGGGGCGATCATTTTGACGTTTTAACCGCTGGTATAAATCGCTGATGTCAGCATCTACCCAGACAATCAGGGAACTGCGGCTGAGCACGCGCATGTTTTCCGGGTCTTCCACCACTCCGCCGCCGCAATCGATGACAGCCTGCTGCTCCCGGGAGAGCCGCTCCACAATTGCATGCTCTATCTGGCGAAACATCTGCCATCCTTCCTGCTCTACCAATTCCTTGATGTTTTTCCCGGAAAAGTGCTCCACCTGTTCATCGGTGGAAATATATCGCCAATTCAGGCACCCTGCCAGTTGCCGGGCAATGGTGGTTTTTCCGGCCCCTCGAAAACCGATCACCACAATACGGTTTACGGAAAGTTTCGGTTCTGCCATGAGTCTCTCCATCCATTTGATGATTGGATTATCGGAGGATTCCGAAATCGTTTCACTCCATTCATCCATTCATCATCCGTCTGATATGAGATGAATATGAGATTGTTCCGAAAGAAGCGCTCGACTTCTGGAATGATTACCTACCCTATTTGATTCATCACCAACAAAGTGGTCGCTTCGCAAAGAGGCGCAGCGAACGCAGTTCATCATAACAACTCTGCGGTTTATCCCTCCACTCTCAACGGGATGCCACCCAAACATGTCCCAATGGGATCCCCTCGGGAGTGACGGTGTCATTGGCAACCGTGGCTCCGTTGGAGACGGGATCCCGTTGGGATGAAGGAATCGGGCTACATAATATCTTTCCAGATATCCCGAATTTCCTCGATACTTATCGGCTCGCCGGTAAACAACTCGAACTGTCGGGCAGCCTGAATAAAAAACATTTCCAGCCCGGAAATCGTTCGGCATCCCCGTTCTTTGGCGATTTGTAAAAAGCGGGTTTCCGGGGGATTGTAAATGACATCAAATACCAGCCGGTCGCGTCGGAACAGGGAACTGCCCACCGGGTAGCGTTCCGTATAGGGGACCATTCCCACCGGGGTGGTTTGAATGACCGCCGAGGCACCGGCGTAATGCACTTCATCTTCTTCCAGGAATTCCACATTAAATTTTTCTGCCAGCATCTTCCCGCGCTCGGTATTCCTGCCCACTACAAAAATGTGGCTGACTTCCAGCCGTTTGAGAGCGGCAATGGCGCTGCGGGCGGTGGCGCCGGTGCCGACTATCAGGGCGCCTTCCTTTAACAACGTGCGATGCGGCCGAAGTAGTGTTTCCATGGCGATCAAATCGGTGTTATACCCCTTCCAGCCGGTTGCCGTTTTGACGACGGTATTGCAAACGCCAGAGATGCGCACATCGGTAGACAGTTCATCCAGATATTTAATGATTTTTTCTTTGTAGGGGATGGTAACACTTAAGCCGTAAATAAAAGCGTTCCATTCTTTCCAAAATTCTCTCAAGTTATCAACCGGGAAATTAACATACAGAAAATCCTTTTCCAATTGCCGGGCAGTAGAAAATTTTCGATGAAACAACTCGTTGTGAATCCGCCAGCCCTTACTTTGATAGATCGGTTTTCCCACCAGCCCGATAAGTCTGGTGCGGGATGTTTTTCGAGGTAGATGATAGAAGTGTTCCGCCTCATGCCATACCAGTTGACCGCTGGCGGTCAACTGATCATGTTGGAGGGCAGTATAGGTCCATTGATTGCCGCTCAGGGCGCCCATAATCCGGGAGAGCTGTGCCAATTCCCCGGTGGCATGAATGATATAAGGGATATTCAACGCCCGGGCTTCATTGGTCAGGCGGACAGCCTTCAAGTTGTCCCCCAGGGTTTCTCCCGGGAAAACCAATTTGTAAATATCTGCCTGAACCTGTGCCATTTCTCTCAGGATTGATTGCAACACCGTTTCATCGGTTTCCGCACTGTGATGGGAAAGAATAATCCGGGTATCCTCTCGTTTGGCGGGGAGATCCGATTCTTTTTTCAGGGTGCGCCATTCGACATCTACGTAATCCATTTTAGCTTTGATAGCCTTTTGAATCACTTTTAAATAATCTTTATACGACCCTTCCCAGTAGCCCCCTTCCCGGGTGGTGCGTAGGGTAATGATTAAGGGGCGGTTGGTGAGACGGCGAATTTCTTTTAAATTGGCATTGGGCAGATAGTCTAACCGGATTTCGATAAGATCCGCATTGGCTGCCTCCGCTAGAGCTTTTTTCAATTCTTTCGAATCACCTGGTAATAAACTAACACAAAGCTTATGTTTCCTGGATGACATCGTGTAAATTCCCCTTTTCAATTGGATAAAATAAGCATGGTTGTTGTGGTGATCTCAGTAAGGTAAAATGCGGTTGTTGAAGCCGTACTTTTTTATCAGACAGAATGGTGTTCCAGAGTTCTTCAAAAGGGTAATCTATGGGATTTACCTGGAGTAAGTTACACTGTGCCAGGAGATGATCCAGTCGTTCTGTCATTTCTGCCGGATAGCCCAACAGCCGTTGGGATAATTTGGCTGCTACCCGCATCCCGGCTGCCACCGCCACGCCGTGTTTAATCCGGTAGTTGCTTAACTGCTCCAGGGCATGCCCCACGGTATGACCAAAATTCAATACGCTGCGATAGCGGGTCTCTTTTTCATCCTGTTCCACAACCCGTATTTTGACTTCCTGACAGCGGGTAATCATACGCTCCAGTATCATCGTTTCTTTACGAAGAATTTCCTTAAGATTGTTTTCCAGCATCTTCCAGAGTTCATCATCGAGGGTCACAGCATATTTAATGACTTCTGCCATGCCGTTTAAAAATTCGTCATCCGGCAGGGTCTTTAAAAGATTGACATCTGTGAAGACCGCCCGGGGATGGTAAAACGCACCCAGCAAATTTTTCCCGGAGGTATGATTAATCCCGACCTTCCCACCAATGCTGCTATCTGCCTGGGCAATTAAGCTGGTGGGAACCTGGACAAAGGGGATACCGCGATAAAGGGTTGCGGCAACAAACCCGGTAAGGTCTCCCACTACTCCGCCGCCGAAGGCGATGAGAACAGAATCCCGACCGGCACGTGCATGCAACAGAACGTCTTCCAGAAATGTTTTTTGTTTACGGGATTTGCTACCCTCACCGGGCGGAACGGTGAGAATTTCTTTAAAGCCCGGGTGTTTTGATAAACACTCCGCCACTTCTGATCCATAATACCTGAAAAGGTGCGCATCGGTCACTACATAGATTGCTGAGGCAGCAAAGTGTTGCGTTAAAAAATGGATGAGTTCCTGCCAAAGACCACGTCCGATAAAATGGGGGACGGATGGAGGCTGTGAGTTAATACGCAGGTGTAAAGTGTGCATGGCTCTTTTGCCATTCGCTAAACTGGGTGATTTGCCCCATCAACCGGGAAAACTGCTCAAAATCAATGGTTTGAAAGCCATCGGTAATCGCAGTTTCCGGCGCGGGATGCACTTCAATTATTAACCCGTCTGCCCCGGCAGCCAGTGCCGCCAGGCTCATGGGCATCACCAGATCCCGTTTGCCGGTGCCATGACTGGGATCAACGATGATCGGTAAGTGAGAAAGTTGTTTGATGGCGGGCACAATATTTAAATCCAATGTATTACGGGAAAAGTCGGTAAAAGTCCGGATGCCTCTTTCACAGAGGATTACCTGGTCATTCCCCCCGGAAAGAATGTATTCGGCGCTCATCAAAAATTCGGTCAGGGTGGCAGACATCCCTCGTTTTAAGAGTACCGGCTTGTGTAATTTCCCCACGGTTTTCAATAACGGAAAATTCTGCATGTTTCGGCTGCCAATCTGTAACACATCGGCATATTGGGATACCAGGGGAACATCCCGGGTATCCATCACTTCCGTGACTACCGGCAGCCCGGTTTCGTCGCCGGCTTTGCGCAGCAATTTTAACCCCTCTTCTCCCAATCCCTGGAAACTGTAGGGATTGGTACGAGGTTTGAAAGCGCCTCCTCGCAGCAGTTTTGCTCCTTTCTCTTTTACATACCAGGCAATTTCCAGAATTTGAGATTCGTTTTCTACGGAACATGGACCTGCGATGATCACCGGGGCTTCCCCATTCCCGATTTCTAAGCCGTTCAACCTCACCACAGTATTTTCCGGTTGGTGCTGACGGCTCACTAAATGAAATTGCGTCGGATAATCCTCTTCCCAGTCTTCGTCAGGTTGTTTCATAAATGGCTCCTTGGCAAAGTTGTGCTTACTTCATTTTCCGAACTTTTTAAGAGGGTTTACCGCTTTCCGCTATTTTTTGCTCTCCACTCTCGTTCTGCTCCCGAACGGTTCGCTTTCTTGCAGGAAGTGGATAACGAAAAAACCCCTCTCAACAGGTTGAGAGGGGTTGAGATTATGTGCAAGTATTCCAATCATCATGCAATCTACTTCAACGCTGTTGGATTTTGTTATCTTAATTATTCGCGTGTCGTAGACTTTGTTATTTTTTTCCCTATAAGGCTTGAAAATATAGGCACCTTATGACAATAAATCAAATGGAATTTTCGATTGCACCATCTTCTCGCTACTCTTCAAAGCAGTTAAGAGATTCTCGGCATATTTATGTCGACTGGCAATTCTCACCAGCGCCTCCACCGGAATGACCGGTTGTTCATCCAACCAATACCGAAGCGCACTTAGTGCCGCTCCCTTTTTACCGGCAAATTTACGAAATTCACCGGGGACGAGGCGGGGAAAAGCATCTATTTTTAAGGAACTGTCCGCTATTACCAGGGTCTTTTCATCAATGCGGTGTTTCACTTTTGCATAGCCATCCTGGGAGAGGATAAACACCACCTCGGGAATTTCGATCCCGGTATAATGAATCGGTTCCCGTGAGAGGATGATCTCGGCAACGGAAAACCCGGTACCGACGGTGATGGGATATTCGCCCTTTTTGGTGGCGTAAAGCCCGGCGGAAACAGCAGCAGTTGCCAATAAATCCCCGCTTAACTGGATACCTTCCCCGGCGGAACCGGCAATGATGATGTGTAACCGATTGACCAGAGGTGATTGAAATTCCGGGGTGATCTCATTTAAATTTTTTAACAAAGATTCCGTGTGATGTGTTGGGGGCTTTACCGGTGATCGGTCATTTCGTAAAATTGTTTCCGGGTAGTCGGCAAGTGCTTTTAAATCTTTTACTTTTCGTACCCCATGGGAAGGGCACATATCCACTATCTCCACGAGGGAAAAGCCCGGTGTGGCAATGGCGGTTTGCAGGATATCACGGATCTTTCCCCCCACGAATACCCGGGCGCTGAAGGCGGCCCCGGCGGTGTGGGTTAATTGACACAAATCGTACGGGGGAATTCCCCGGGCATCCGGCATGCGTTCCGCTTTAAATGCTTCTGAAGAAAGACCGCTGATTTGTCCGCCGGTCATCCCATAAACCATGTTATTTTCCACAATCAAGGTGAGATCCACATTCTGGCGGGCGGCTTCCAGAATATGCTGCAAACCAATAGTTGCCCCGCCATCGCCCTGTATGACGATGATTTTTTTATCGGGATTATCCAGTCCCAGGGATACACCCAACGCCAGCGCCGGAGCGCGACCGTGCAGCCCGTGGATGGTATGACACCCCACCAACCCATCCACCAATCCACAGCAACCGATATCGCTAACCAAAATAATGTCCAGGGGGTTCATCTCCAACTGCTGGAAGGCCCGGGCAAGATCATTGGTGACCACCTGGTGACCACATCCCGGGCAAAAGGGAGAAGGTTTTCCGATTAAGATGTTTTCTGACATTGCGCCACCTCCTTTACAATTTCCGTTGGGGTGATCAGATTGCCGATTTTATTCACGTTGCGTAACCGCCGGTTGCCCACTATTCCGAACAACATCTCTGCTAATAGACCGGTTAAATTTTCTTCAGCGATAATGACATGGCGGTAGGCGTCAATAATTGTTTTTGCCTCCGCCGGAACCGGGAGCAGGGTTTTCATTACCAGCAAAGATACAGTCTGTCCTTTTTTTCGTAATATTGCCAGGGCGTCCCGGGCAGCTTCGGCGGTGATGCCATAAGTTACAATCAGTTGTTCCGCTCCCTCCTGAGGGTCATATTCAAAAAAAGAGAATTCCGCGAGGCGTTGTTCCAGCTTTTCTCTCAGCCGCCGGGTGTTGGCTAATGCCTCCGGGGTGGCTTTTCTGATTAATCCGGTGGCATCGTGGGTGGATGCATTCAAGCGTACCTGGTGGCGGGTATTTCCTACCGGCAGAAAAGGTGGAATTAGATGCTCATCTGCCCGATAGGGCTGATATTCGCCGTTCTCCCGGGATGATGCCCATGGAATGTGGGAAATGGTGGAAAGTTCAGACAGATCAAAGCTGTGTTGAGTCATGATCATTTCTTTGGACGTCAATAACACTACCGGGGTACGGAGTTGCAAAGCGGTGCGAACGCTGCTGGCGGCTAATTCCCAGCAATCTTTCAAATTGGATGGTGAGAAGACCGGCAGGGGATAGCCGCCGGAGATGATACTGCGCAGCAGGAGCAAGTCCCCCTGGGCGCCGGTGGTTGCGGAACCGGTGCTGGGACCCATCCGCTGCGCCAGCACAATCACCATCGGCAGTTCCATCATGTATGCCATGTTCAGGGTTTCTGTCATCAGGGCAAAGCCGGGGAATGAGGTGCCGGTAACCGGTAATTTTCCGGTAGCGGAAAAACCGGCTGCCCATTGCAACGCTGAGATTTCATCGGGCGCCGCCAGAAAGGTAGGAAATCGCTGGCTGGCATACGCATATAACCAGTTCGCCGGGGTGATGGGGTAGCCGACATATACCTCGGCTCCGGCAGACGCCAGACCCTCGATAAGGAACCGGGAACCATCCACCATCACCATCTGTGAGCCTTTTTGGGTCATGCCTTATACCTCCTTTGGGATTTGGTATCGACATTACATTTGATCACAACCGGAAGCTCCAATTTGCCCATCAGCCCAATCTTCATTGAGAGTGGAAAGCAATCGATCCTCCCGCTGCCGATTGTAAATGTAAGGTGTATTTTGGTAAGGGTCTATGGATTTGTCAGATTTTCCCGGAGTGGTTTTCATTCCGGCTGTAAATATTTACGGTAATTCGCCGACACTGCTATGTAAAGAAAATATTCAACAAGAGGGGAATGATGAACCAGGAATCCATAAAACGATATCTATTTTTTTTAACAGTAATTTTGTGGGGAAGTTGTTGTCTCGCCGGAACCACTTCTTCTCCCGATAGCTTGAATAATGAAGCTGCCAGTGATTCCATTGACGGTGTTAAAATGAGTATCGTTGATATGCACTCACTGCCCGATTCCGTACAGACTCCAAAAGCGGATGCCGGGGAAATTTCTACCGCCCCGGAGCAATCCTTTCTCCGAGTCAAACCGGAAGCCGGAAGCATAAAACTTTCCTGGGAAATTGCTAATCTGCCATCTTCTGAACGGGTGTTCCTGGAGCGTAGTGAAGATAACCGGATTTTCACGGTTATAACGGAATTTCCGGACCGTTGGCTGCATCGAAAATCCCTCACCTTTGTGGATGGTATGGTGAGGAAGGGGGTTACTTATTATTATCGACTGGTAAGCCGGAGCAGCAACGGGAAGATCACTCGGTATTCCCCGGTGAAGGTTACCGTCAGCACTCCCCGGACCTCTGCCGGTCCAGTTGGGATTGAATGATAAACAGTTGTTTCTCAAACCTTTTCAGTATACCCTCCAATCTTTCCGGAGAAGGATTACCCCGGAACATTCCCGGGCAAACTCAGGGGGGCATACCATTCCCAATTTGCAAATGCCCCGGATTCCGCTCCGAAATTCATGTTTTGTTGAAAACTTTGTGATACTTCCGTAATAATTATTGATTATCTTCCCGGTTTCTAATCACATGGAGCGGAAATGAAGCAGGTTGGTTTAATATGGCTGTTGTTGCTGTCATTATGTTGGAAAGGGATGCCCCAGGATGCGGATGAGTTCTGGGACAAACTGGATCAGCTTTTCTGGGCATACACGGAGAACGGGAAAGTAGCTTATTCCATTCTTCAACAACATCGAGCATACCTGGAAGAGGTGGCGGAAAGTTTTGCCGAATTTGATGAGAATCAATTAACCGATGAAAAAACGCGTAAAGCTTTCTGGATAAATGCATATAATGTGATGGTCATTCGGTCGGTAGTGGAACAGTTCCCGGTTGAATCACCCCGGAATATTGCTGGATTTTTTGATGCCCACCGGCACCGGGTTGCCGGGCAGCTATTAACCCTTGATGAAATTGAAAATCTAAAACTCCGGTCTGATGTTACGGACCCCCGCATTCATTTTGCCCTGGTATGCGCCGCAGCAAGTTGCCCTCCTCTGATTGCGGAAGCTTACCGTCCCGAAAAATTGGAGATTCAGTTAGACCGACAAACCCGGAAGTTTGTAAATAACACTGCTTATGTGCGTTGGAACAGCAAGGGGCACAGGGTGTTGCTTTCGAAAATTTTTAAATGGTATGAGAACGATTTTGCGGGAAAATCCTCTTCCGTCATTGATTTTATCAATCAATACCGGGAGCAGCCACTCCCGGAGAATGCTTCAATCACTTATATGCCTTACGACTGGTCGTTAAATAATTCCGCTCAACCTAATTTGCCAACAGCAGCAGAAGCACCCCAAAGTTTGCAATCATATACTCCCTCTACATTACTCAGCCCCGGTCAATTGGAAATAAAGCAGTTTAACAATGTTTATACCCAGACGGCATTTTTTGATCAGGAGGGTAACCGTCAAGAGGATAATTATCGCTCAACTTACTATACCGGCATTCTGAACATCCTGTATGGAGAAGCAACCCGGGTTAACATCGGGATGGATATGTTTTTCAAATCGGTGCGGGTGGATGATCGATCCAGTAAATTTATTAACGTGTTTCGGTTTGCCGGTGAGCCTTCTTCCCGCACCGCACTGGCATCCGTTGCCCCAAAGCTGAAAGTTGCCCCGTTCTCTTCTGTGCCGCGTCTGGCAGTGCAAACAGCGCTGGTAATTCCGGTTGTCTCCGATTTAGAGGGACGAAATAACAATAAACCGTTTTTAGATTACGATGCCCTCCAATGGTGGACTCAAATTTTTTATGATTATTCTCTGAACACCAGGTGGCTAATCTATCTGGAAACCGGGGCATTCTTTCGTTTTGAATCCAACCGTACCGATTTTGTGACTCCAATGAAATTTTTCCTCAATTTTTATCCTTCCCAACGCTGGACACTCTATTTACCACTGGAACTTACGCCTACCTGGAAAAGCGGCGGAGGTTGGGCATCTTATTATACCCAGGTGGGAGGAGGGATAAAATTTTTGATTTCCTCTTTTGTAGAACTGGAAGCATTGTATACAGTATTTCCGGCTGGGAAGAATAACGGTGCCGGACAGACCTACAATCTGGGGGTTCGTATTATCCACTAACAGGGTAAGAGGGGGTATAGGGGGTAAAAAGGGGTGGTAACACAGGTACAATCCGTCTGGCAGCAAGTCTATTGATTCCTGAAAAAAAGCGAAAACCCCATCCAGACCCGGTGTTCGGTAAAATTTGCCACCGGGTCATTTAATATTCGCTGAAAACCATATTCCATCCGCAGTGCCGCCGAGCGGTTAAACATGACCCGCAACCCGATGTTGAAACCTACCGGAAAGGAAGTGTATCGGAAACTCCCCAGGTAGGTGACCCGCAATCCACCGCCGGTAAGGACGAACCCGTTCAAAAAGCTGTTGGGAATATTACGTTGCCAGGTAAGATACCCCGTGAGCTCCAGTTGATCTTCCCCCCGAATGTGAGTATATCTCACCGCCACTTCTATTCCTCCCAGATTTTTATCTCCCAATGAGGTCATGGTACCACTTCTCAGGGCAAGGGAGGCGGTTGTAATGTCCTCGATGATTAATAGTGACCCACTGGCGCCCACTTCCACTGCACCCGGATGTAGCCGGGGATGAACAGTAAGACTGTCACTTTGCCCCATAACCGACAGGGAGAAGAGGAGGATGAACAAAAAAAACATGCTCCCCCTTCTGAAAACTGTTTGATCGTCGCCTACTGTCTGGCGCAGGTTGTTTCCGAGGGGAGCAAGGGGGAAGAAGTTCTCGTGTTTTCCCCTCAACAAGATGATAGAGAAAAAGTGTCTCATTGAACTAACCAGGCGTGTCGGATTTCGTCTTGTGCCGGTTTCCCCGAGGGGGTGAAATCACTGTTTGCTTCGCCCCCTTCTCCGGACGCCAGCCAGTTCCACCAGAACATCCCTTTGAACCAACTAATTTTTGCTGTCGCTTGCAATGCTGCCCAGTATAAATCTGCTTGTTCACCCAGATCGATGGTGGAATAGGTATGAAAATCGTGGGGACTCATCCCGGCGCCATCCATGCTGCGATAACCGATTTCCGTAAACAGGATTGGCTTTCCGGTCTGACGATGCAGTTTCTCCAGGCGGTTCAGCCAGGGCTGCCACCCGGCGAGAATTTCTTCCCGAGAGGGCTGCTTACGGTTGCTGACCGGAGCATAAAAGTTGATACCAATGACATCCAACTCATTCCAGAAAGGTACCCGGGGCGCTTCATCCCAGGAAGCGGCATAGGTAATGGTACCGGAAAATCGCTCCCGCACTTTACGGATGGTTTCCTGCCATCGGCGGGTATATTTTAAGGTGCTCCCTAACTCCGTACCAATGATAAAGTGAGTTGCCCCGGTTGTCTCTGCCAGGGTTGCCAGCGGTAAAAGAAATGCCCGGTAGGATTCGAACCAGGCATCGGGGTTAACGGGATCGATCATTTCGCTCCAGCTCTGGTTGTCGCAATTTACATGGGGTTTGAGAGTCAGCGAAAGACCTTCTCCGATTGCCCACTCTACACATTGTCTTACTGCTGGCAAAGTAGGGGTAAGCGCCGCGTCCATCCTTACCTCGCTGGCGTGAATATCACTCTGGTAAGCGGTAATTATGACAGCAAGGTGGGTGACCCCGATTGTGGGGAGTTTTTGAACCTCTATAAGGGTGCTCGGCGAGCGATATCCGTTTGCTGACCAGGTTACCAGGGTCATACCCTTTACCCGTTGGGTTCCCGGTGAGGAGAGCGGTTTCACAGGTTGCTGACAACTCCATAAAAGCAGCCAGCAGCAAATAATCCCCAATTTTCGGAAAGAAAATAATATCTGCAACCTATCGCACTCCCGGTGCTTGGAAAAATTGTTTAGAGAAAAATCAGTTGTTTCCTATCTCATTAAAAGAACTTGATTCGTTCGGGTTAATTTCCGATGCGTGTGAAAACTCAATTGGAGGTTGTTACCACCGAAAGAGTTTTCGGAAAAAGTAAAGCAATAAATCTTTGTTTTCAAAGAAATAAATAATGCCGGAGACAACTGTAAGGATGGTCACGATCAGCATGGAAATACCAATAGGATCGAAATAGGTCGCATGGTAAGGGGGAGCCTCCGGCAGGTAATAATTCCGCCAGTTGATAAACACCAGTATCAGGAAAATTGTAAACATCTGGGTGGCGGTTTTCCATTTAGCCAGTACATGGGTGATAATCGGTTTACCAACATACAGGGCAAAAATCCGGTTCATGGTGATGATGACATCACGAATGACAATAACCCATATCATCCAGGCGATCACGTAGTTCAAAATGGCAAATGCAATTAACGCAGAGATTACTAAGATTTTATCTGCAAGGGGGTCCATAAACTGCCCAATCCGGGAAATAACCCCGAACTTGCGGGCATACCATCCATCATACCAATCGGTTAAAGATGCCACTGTAAAGATGATGGATGCACTCAGTTGGTCTGCTGGATTTCGTTGTAAGAATAAGTATAAAAATACCGGTGTGAGGATGATTCGTAATAATGTGAGTTGATTGGGAATCGTGAGTCGCATCATATCCTGAAAATTAGTTGAAAGACAAAAAATTTAATACGTAAGAGAGGGGTTGTAAAATCCTTTTTCATTAAATTGGGAACTGCCTGTTACGGACAACACTCTCGTTAAAAGATATAGCATGGAGGGCGTCCGAAACGATTAAAATAGTTAAATCCGGGATGAAAAAAAGCCGATTTTCAAATTCTTATGAAATGATTTTATTTATTCAAACTTTGTATTAATTTCTAACAATCTTTCCTGGCTATTCGAAGATATAAGGTGATAGTAGGACAGGGTTACGGGAACGTTCTTATATCAAAAAAATGGTCGTATATCTTCTGTGAGTTGAATCATACCAGAAGCAGTACGGTTAAATATATTAAAAATATGTGATTGACTTGGCGGAGCTATATCAAAAACTATTCATTCACCGTCAACCCTGAGCGTAATTATGAACATGGTTCAAACAAATTCAGTCGGAAGTAGCGAGGTGAGCGAAACCGTTTCGATTGCCCAACAGAATGTAGCTATTGTAGGAGTGAATCGGATCACGCATGTTTTAGAACGGTATTCAAGAGAACTGTTTTGGCCCGGTCAGAATTTGATCGGGCTAATTACTTTGGATGAAGCCTCTACCGTTCAACGTAATGATGGCTTCCCGGAAATATTGGGAAAATTATCCGAATTCAAGGAGATTGTGGAGAGAAATGGCATTCAAAAAGTGATTATTGCCATAGATATCTATGATGTTCAAAAAATACACGAAATTGTGCAGGAATGTGTTCGGGAAAATGTTGATTATGATATTGTTCCCCAATATTACGATGTTCAATTTGGCGGGGCTTTGAGTGATGTCTTCCGCAAACTCCCCCGCTCATTCGAACTAAGCATCGTTCGATTTATGGATGTGTTTGTCTCTGTATCTCTGCTGTTGCTTTTAGTTCCGATCTGGATTTTGATTTCTCTTTTCATTAAATTAAGCTCGTCAGGTAGCGTGTTGTATTCTCAGGAGAGGGTTGGGAAGAATGGTCAAATTTTCCGCGCTTACAAATTCCGAACAATGTATCCGAACTTCCCTCAATTCTTATCGGTGCCCTATAGTTCTCTGGTTTCCGGTTTGTTGACTCCTTTGGGTCGTTTCTTGAAAAAAACAGGGATGGAAGATATTCCGTTGTTACTAAATGTGCTCTCCGGTGATATGAGTATCATTGGTCCGGAAGCCGAACGCCCGTATTACCATGAAAAATATATGAAAACGGTACCGTTTTACGAGAATCGTTTGAAAGTAAAACCCGGTATCATCGGTTATTCCCAGGTGGAAATTCGGGGGGGAGAAATTGCCGAAGATATTCGCGAAAAGCTTCGTTATGATTTTTATTATGTGGATCATAATCACTCGTTTTCATTGAATACCAAAATCGTTTTAAAAGCAATTTTTGCTTTTCCCAAAAACGACAAATTCACCAAAACATGAATATTCTCTCTTTTGATATAGAGGATTGGTTTCACCCGGAGATATTCGCCGGAAAATTTCCCAGGGATAGTTGGGACCAACTGGAGGGTCGGGTAAAACGGAACACCGAAATCATTCTGGATTTTTTAAGTCGCAAAAAATTAAAAGCGACCTTTTTCTACCTGGGATGGATTGGAGAAAAATATCCCGAATTGGTAACTCAAACGGTTCGTGAGGGACATGAGATTGCCTCTCACGGTTATGCCCATGTGATGCTAAATAAAATGAATCCGGAAGAATTTCGGACGGATTTGTTTCGATCCCTGGAGGTATTGAATGCCTTATCGGATCATCCGGTGGAAGGGTTTCGCGCCCCAACGTTCTCCATCACCAAAGAAACCATGTGGGCGCTGCCAATTATGTATGAAGCTGGCATTCGGTACGATTCCTCCGTGTTTCCCATTTATCATGATCGCTATGGAATTCCCGATGCTCCCCGGGATCCTTATTTAATCTTTTCCAAAGGCGAGGATGGCATCTGGGAATACCCCCTGACGACGATTCAAATCGGTAAAGTGAATTTTCCTTTTGGCGGTGGTGGATATTTTCGATTATACCCATTTTCTTTTTCTCGATACCTGATGGAAAGATGCCGACGAGAGGGGAAGCAGATTATTTTTTATGCCCATCCCTGGGAATTCGATACAAACTTGCCCCGGGTAAAATTGAGTTGGCTGGGTCATATTCGTCATTATACCGGCATTAAAAAATTTCTGGAGAGGATTGACCGGGTAACCGACATGTTTCCCTTTACCTCTTTTCGGGAGGCACTTTCTACGGCGTCACATAAGACATGTGATAATTAAATCTTGAGAAGTATCACAATTTTACACAATTGAAATGCTACTTTTGGATTTGTGCTATTGAGATTGATTTTTTCTGAAAGATAAAATGAAGACGGCACTTATTCTGAAATTCATTCAATCATAAAACAGCGCCACACTATTATGTTAATCCATCAATTTTTGGAAAATAGTGCCCGACAATTTCCGAACAAACCGGCTGTCTGGTATAAGAAAAACTGGATGACGTATTCCGAAATTGATGCGCATGCCAATCGGGTAGCTGCTTTTCTGATAGAAAGCGGGGTGCAAAAAGGCGACCGGGTTGCTATTGTCTTTGAAAATTCTTTTGAGTACATTATTTCTTACTATGGCATCCTGAAAGTTGGCGCTGTAACGGTTGAATTGAATACCGATATACTTGAATCCGATTTATTATTTTTATTACGGCACAGCGAGTCTACCGGGGTAATTTTGCAAAACAAATACCTGCCCCGGTTAGAAGCGGTTTGCCCTCAACTACCGGATTTAAAAATTGTGATTTCAGAAAAGCCCGGTCGGGATATTCATTTACCTGCCGGAGTGATCCGTTCGGATTTAAAGAGTATCTTCTCCTCCTCGGCAGCCGATCCGCCCGGGCTGCGAATGATAGATGTTGACCTGGCATCTATCGTGTATACCTCCGGCAGCACCGGAACTCCCAAAGGCGCCATGTTGACGCATTTGAATATCGTTGCCAATACCCGGTCAATCGTGGAGTATCTTCACCTCACTCACGATGATAGAATAATGGTGATTTTACCGTTTTTCTATGTGTATGGAAAATCGTTGCTTAATACCCATGTTGCCGTTGGCGGTTCTCTTGTGATTGATAACCGGTTTGCATTCTGGAATGAAGTTCTGAAGACCATGCGGGAAACGGAATGTACCGGTTTTGCCGGGGTACCATCCACATTTAACTTTTTGTTGCATAAGTCTTCTTTAAAGAAAATGAGCTTTCCCCATTTGCGGTATGTCACTCAGGCCGGGGGCAGCATGGCGCCCAATGTTCAGAAAGAAGTGGCGATGGTGTTCTACCCTGCAAAATTGTATATCATGTATGGTGCAACAGAAGCCTCGGCAAGACTGTCATATTTAGAGCCGTCGGATTTACCGCTGCATTGGGGGTCCATTGGAAAGGCGATTCCGAATGTGGAATTGTTTGTTGCCGATCAAGAGGGGAAGCCGCTTCCTCCGGAAACGGAGGGTGAGATCGTTGCCCGGGGAGCCAACATAATGCAGGGCTATTGGAAAGATGAAGAAGAAACCAAACGAGTGTTGCGGCATGGGTTATATTTTACCGGAGATATCGGGAAAATGGATCGGGATGGATTCTTGTATGTGGTTGGACGTAGCAAGGATATGATTAAAGCCGGCGCCAATCGGGTTAGTGCAAAAGAAATTGAAGAAAAGTTGATGGAGCATGAAGCCATCATGGAGGTGGCAGTGACCGGTGTGCCAGATGAAATTCTCGGTGAGGCAATAAAAGCTTTTGTGGTGAAAAAGAACAACGGACTTGTGTTGGATGAAGCCGATATTCTGGCGTATTGTAAAAATGTGTTGCCATCATTTAAAGTTCCGAAATATATTGAATTCAGGGATTCTTTACCTAAAACTCCATCAGGGAAGATTCGCAAGACCGAATTAACATAAGCATTTATGGACCACGGGATATGATAGAACAGGAAGGTATTAAAGTAGATTCGAAATGGATTGATCAAGAAACCCGAATTAAGCTGATTAGTATCAGTGGGTATGTTGATCAAGCCAATTGCCACATTCTCCAAAAGACCATTGACAAATGTTTGGGTGAAGAGTGTTATAATTTGGTTTTTGACTTTCAAAACCTGGTGTATATGAGCAGTGCCGGTTGGGGAGTGTTGATTGGAGAAATTAAGCGGTTTCGGGAAAATGGTGGAGACATCAAATTGGCAAACATGGGTCCGGAGATTTATGAGATTTACCAGATGTTAGAATTTTACCATATCATTTCCGAATATCCCAATGTAGAAGATGCCGTAAAAAGTTTTGATATGGGGGTAGATGTGAGCAGTCTGGAACAGGTGACGCCCATTCCCCAGAATGACAGTCCCCCTCCGGAAGGATTTCCGCTACCCGAAGAGCCGGAAGTAATGGTACCGCTGGAAACCGAAGAAAAAACAATAGAGACCAATGAAGAGCCCCTTCCGGCTGATGAACCCACTCCCAAAGAGTCTCCGGAAATTATGGAAGAAGATATTGATGTGAATTTTGACGATATGTTAGCCAATGAAGGTATTGAGCGTTCTACCCGGAGTGTAGAAGACGGGACGTATGTGGCATTTGAGACCGAACGCTATAAGAAGAAACTCAATCCGAAAGTTATGCCGGTTCCGGATAAGATAAGGGCAATCGTAGCAGATCATCCGGAATTCTCGGCAAGACAGATCAAAAAAGCTTTGCGCCAACCGGAGTATGGGAGTGTAAAGATTGGATATTTTAAATTACGGAAACTTTTAAAAGATTTAGATTTGAATACAAAAGAGAAACGGTATCGATTTTTCCGTTCAGCGTAAACGCCGACAGATATGTGGAGGATAGCAATAGTGAAATTTCAACTGGAAAATAGGAGTTCTCGAATTGTTGTAATGTTGCTTATATGGATATTGTTCGTTATATCGGGGTTTGCTAAAGAAAATTCCGAAACAGATCACGAATCGTCGAAACAGAATACATCGACTTTTCAGCAACAGGTAAATAGTTTCTCCGGCAGAGTTTTTATGCCCGGAGATGCGGTGAAGATAACCACATTCCCGGATACCGGCTCCTTTCTCAATAATATTTACCCGATTGACGACCGGGGGTATATTGAACTGCCCATGTTGGGGAAGGTGCAGATCAGCCACATGGGACGGGAAGATTTTCGAAATTATATACGGGAGAATTTCAAGGATTATTTGCGGTTTCCGGAAGGATTGCAGGTAAAACCGTTGGTTCGGGTCAGTGTGTTGGGAGGTGTGCCGGCGCCCGGGTTTTATTATTATGATCCGGAACAATCCCTGTGGGGGTTAATTCAAATTTGCGGCGGCACCCTGAGTGAAGACGGATTAAAGGAAATGCACTGGAAACGGGATGGTAAGAATGTCAAGAAGAATTTAATCCCATATTTACAAAAGGGTACCTCCCTGCGAAATATGGGGTTTCGTTCCGGTGACCAAATTTGGGTGAAATCCCCGGGCAAGCCTGGTCTTATTCAAAAAATAACCCAAAATTATCTTCCGATCATTACATTTACAACAACTGCCATTACCACGTATTTTACATTTCAGTTGTTGTTCGAAGGGCGGTTTACCGGCAGACGTCGAGGATTCTAATTTTATTTTTCATAAATTTTAATTTTCAATGAGGTAAGCAATGACTCCTGGTAATGGAATATGGCAACAAAACGGTCCGGCAATTTCTACCGAAAATGAGATCGCCAAATATCTCCGGATCTTACGAAAACGGAAATGGGCAGTCATCATTACAGCATTGGTTGTTTTTGTTTTCTGGTCGGCTTTTGTGTTGATTTTTCAGAGTCGCCCGACGTATGGGGCATCGGTTCTATTGGCATTACAAAACCCGGGAAGTATGAGCGCGGTGCCCAGTAAGGGGGGAAGACGGGGAGATATCTCTGCTTTTATCAAAACCAATGTGTTACTGACCCAGGTGGCGGAAGAGCTCCAATTGAATCTGGGAGTTGTTACTCCGGGATTACGACGTTCCGACCTATTTTCGTACGTTAACGTCGATTCAAAAAGTCGATATGGGGAATATAAATTAAAATTTAAAAAAGGTCATTTTACCCTGTACTACTCTAATCCGGAGCGGAAGATCAAAGATTATCAATTACTCACTTTTGCTCCCGGGGATACGGTGAACATTTATAACCTGACTTTTGTTGTCAATACGGATTATTTGCTGAATTCACCATTTAAAGATAAAGATATTGTTTTTCGGGTGAACAAAATGATCAATACGCTGGCTTACCTGAAACGGACGGTAAATGCCAGTACTGATAAATATCGTACCACCTTAACTATTTCAGCTTATGCCAAGTCCCCTTATGTAGCTGCCAAAATAGCCAATACCGTCGCAGACAAATTTATTCAATTGAGCCTGAAGATGAAACGCTACAATAGCGATAAGGTACTGGAAATTTTGGAAGAACAGCTAAAACTTGCCAAGCAGGAGATGGATGAAGCCAATGAGAAATTAAAGGCGTTTAAAGAAAAATATCCCTGGGTGGGATTAACAGCCGGTGTGCAAGAATTGGCAATGATGGAAGGAAACAAATCCCAATTGGCTTCCAAGATCGAACAACTCAATACCTTGATTGCTCAGGTAAAAAGAGCGGCTACTACCGGTGATAAAATAATACCCTTGAGAGAATTACTTACTTATCTCTCTGTAGAAGGATTGCCTCTGGTTCCGGCTTTTATGACGGAGTTTAGCACCTTAACTTCGCAACGAGCGTCACTTTTAAACTCTTATGCCCCCACCCACCCCTTTGTAAAACGGTCTGAATTACAGGTGGATTCATTAGCTAACAAAATTACGGCCACTGCTGTAGAATACCTGGGGAAGTTGGAAGCCCGTCAACAAGCACTGGAAGGCACGATTCAATCGGAAAAGTATAAAATGACTCGTTTACCGGCAAAACAACTGGAACTTGCCATGCTGGTAAGAGAATCGAGAATTAAGAGTGATTTGTATGAAAGGATTTTACAACGGTATAACGTGGCAAAAATAGATAATCAAACCTCCGTGAGCGGTATCATGATCGTCGATAGGGCGACACCGCCTCCACTACAAAGCACTGTAAAAGTTTTGATTAAAAAATTAGGTATTGGCTTTTTTCTTGCCATTGGGATTGGAGTCGGTTTTGCTATTGTTTTGAATTTTTTTGATAAGACTGTGACGGATGCAGAAACTTTACGGGAAAAGCTCAAAATTCCGGTTATTGGCAATATCCCGGTTATCAAAAACGATGAGGATGAAATCCCTAAAAATCTTGCTGAAATCAAAGGAAAGAGAGATTCCAAGCTCATTACACTTGACTATTCACCCACACTTGAGTCAGAGTCTTATCGGGAGTTGAGAACAAAAATTTTGTTCATGAATCAAAATAAAGACCTGTCATCTTTTCTGGTCACCAGTTTGCGTCCGGGAGAGGGAAAATCGCTCACCGCAGCCAACATTGCCATCACCATTGCCCAGCAAAAAATCTCCACCCTGTTAATTGACGGAGATTTGCGAAGAGGTGTCTTGCACAATGTGTTCGGAAATAATAAAAAACCCGGATTAAGTGATTTCCTGGTATCGAAAGCGACCGTTGATCTGGATAATATCAACAAGTTGGTTCAGAAAACGTTGGTACCCAATTTATACTTGATATCTGCCGGGTCCCCCATCCCAAATCCGACGGAGATGTTGGGGTCGGAGAGACTGGTGAATACCCTGAAATTGTTAAAATCCCGGTTTGGGATGATTATTATGGACACCGCCCCCTTCCTTGCCACATCCGATTCCGTTATTTTATCAAATTTTGTCGATGGCGTTCTGGTTCTGGTGCGTGCCGGGTTTACCAATGTGGAATTATTGTCGAAAAAATTGGAGGAGTATCCAGACCTGCAGAAGAAGACAATTGGTCTGGTCTTAAACATGGTTAAGATGAATTTAAAGAAGAGCGAATACGGGTATCAGTACTCATATTATAACTATTAGTGCCTTGCAAAACGGATGAACAACATCACCATTGAATCTTTTCATACGCCTCCAAAAGAATGGGATTTATTTGTAGAAACGCATCCATACCAAAAAATTTATCATTTATCTAAATGGAACCGGTTGATTGAGCAAACTTTTCGTCATCCTATCCATTATGTGGTTTTAAAAAAAGATAATGATCTGGTAGGTGTATTCCCTTACACGGAGTTTAAATCTTTCCTATTCGGGCATTTTGGAGTATCGCTTCCGTTTATCAACTATGGCGGTCCGCTTCTATCCAATTCCGAAATTCAGCCACAGTTATTTGAATATCTTTTGCAGCAGGTTCAGCAAAATAAGCTGGATTTTATCGAATTACGTCTTGATAGAGAAATTGAATCTTCCCTCCCCTGTAAAACTCACAAAGTTACATTTATTTTAGATTTACCCCCCTCCGAAGACGAACTATTCAAATCGTTTAAAGCAAAATTACGGAGTCAAATCCGGCGCCCTATGAAGGAAGCGATGGTCGCCAAGCAGGGTGGACTGGACTTGCTCGATGATTTTCATAAAATTTTTTCACGCAACATGCGGGACCTGGGAACCCCGGCATTGGGGAAAAAAGTTTTTAAAAATATACTTCAAACTTTTCCCGAAGATGCTTTTATTGTGGTGGTCTACACAGCAACCCGTAAGGCTGTTGCGGCATCATTTCTGGTCAAATATCGGGATACTCTTGAGATCCCCTGGGCATCTTCCTTACGAGAATTTAACCGCTTTAGTCCGAACATGCTGCTTTATTGGGAATCGATGAGATTAGCAATTCAACAGCAGTGTCAAAAGTTTGACTTCGGGCGATGCACTCCCGGGGGAGGCACCTATCGGTTTAAAAAGCAGTGGGGCGCCCGGGAAGAAAAGTTGTTCTGGTATTATATATTGCCGGATTCCCAACCGTTGCCGGAGATTAATCCCGATAATCCCAAATACGATTTATTGATCAAAGCGTGGCAGCGGCTTCCGGTTTGGGTTACGAAATTGATCGGACCTTCCATTATTCGGAACATTCCATAATTTTCAGTCTCCTTTAACCTCAGAACAATGCAGCAGGCGATTCGTCAATGAGTTTTATCGTTCGCGAAGCGGATATTTATGCAGACAAAAACATCTTACTGAATATCTTAAAAGAGAACCGCGATAAGGATTTTCCTTTTGAAAAGCGATATGACTGGTTGTATTATGACAATCCATTCGGTACTGCCATTGCCTGGATTATCTGGGATGAGAAAAAAGCATATCCTGCGGGTTTTACCGCTGTTTACCCGCGGAAAATGCTAATAAAACAACAGGAAATTTTAT
Organism: uncultured Calditrichaceae bacterium; assembly: GCA_964471235.1. Taxonomy (GTDB): domain Bacteria; phylum Calditrichota; class Calditrichia; order RBG-13-44-9; family J075; genus CAYYGL01. The sequence continues at coordinate 11,355 of CAYYGL010000031.1, read as the reverse complement.
GCTGGAATTGTGGTGATTTCTCTATCGAAAAAAAATATCGTACTCTTGGAGTAGCAGTGAAACTGCGGAAAGCAGCAAAAAATGAGGTAGATTCCGGTAAAGTGCCTTTTTTGTACGCCCATCCCAATAATCGGATGGTCCATATTCATTTACGCGCCGGACACCAAAAAATTGCTCAAATGAAACGCTATGCTTTGCCGCTTCGGCTTTCGAAATATGCCGGAAACCCGGCTGCTGCTAAAGTTGTGAAGACTGTGATCGATCCGGTGGTCAGTTTTGCTTTGAAAAAAAAATTCTACCGCTCCGGCTCTTATGAGAATGTGAGTCAAACAGACATGCATTTTCACAGCGGCTTTCAGGAATTGTGTGAAACGCTGAATGGCTCTTTTCCGATTGTCGGCTTCCGAAACGAGGCATATCTGACCTGGAAATACAAAAATCATCCTATCTATGATTACAAATTGTTTAACTATTACGAAAAAGGAAAATTAACAGGATATATTTTCTACTACCGACAGGGTGATACGTTATACATCACCGAACTGATTAGCAAGTTAGATAATGAATCTCCATTAAAGTTACTCAAAACCTTTATCAATTTTGTTTTGAATAATTTTTCCGAAGTGGCTACCATCTCAACAATTGTACAGGAATACAACCCTTATCTACCCCTCATGACGGAGATCGGTTTTCGGTATCGGGACGATTCTACCAGTGATGTAATTGCTTACGCAGCCCGGGAAGAACTAAAACCGATTGTTCTGGAGGGTAAAAATTGGTTGATGAACAACGGTGATCGGGATATTTAGACGAGACCATTCGTTCGGAAACAGAGTTGTTTTTTAGGATACCGGGCATTTATGAAACCCTGTATGGAAAACCGTGGTCAAATACACATTCTTAACATTCGATTGGGTTGAAACAAAAACTTAAAATTGCACTACTTCAAATTTTCAAAGCATCAGGGCTTTTTCGCCTTGCCAGATGGAGTACTCGTAACGGCATCATTATTCTTGGCTGGCATGGGGTCAGCATGGCAGATGAGCATCATCGCTTCAAAAATCTGTTTATTTCTCCACAGACATTCCGGAAACGGTTAGAGTTCTTAAACCGGCATTATAAAATTATTCGCTTAGAAGAAGCCGTACGGCAACTTACGACCGGCAGGGTGGAACCCTATCAAGCGGTATTAACATTTGATGATGGATATTATAATTTTTTGTCAGTTGCTGCCCCCATTCTTGAGGAATATCAAATTCCGGCAACCGTATATGTGGTCTCTTACTATTTGGAAAAACAAAAGCCGTTTCATTCTTTGTTAATTCGGGATATTATTTTAAGAAGTGAATTGGATGTTTTATCCGAAAATATCCCGGGTATTCCTGCTCCTGTCCCTTTACGTTCGGCTAAGGATAAAGAGCGACTGGTGCGATTAGCCTTAAAACAGTTGTTTGAGTATCCGTTTGACAGTCCCAAACGAGATGAATTTGCTGGAGTCCTGGCAGAAAAACTTCAAGTGGATATTGATACAATTTTGAAAAAACGCTACTGGCACTCGATTACAGGAGAAGAAGCCAAACAGTTGTCTCAAAAAGGGTATTCGATAGAGTTGCATGGACATTCCCATCATAATGTGGTGGAACATCCCAAAATTCTGAGGGAAGAAGTAAAAAATTGTAAAGATATTGTGGATAAGGCAACCCAAAAAGATGCCCGCTTTTTTTGTTATCCCAGCGGATTATGGAAAAAAGAAGCCTGGAAAGTGTTAAATGAATTGGGTATCCAATGTGCGGTTACCACTCGGAATGGACCAAACTTTTCAGCCACGCCATTATTTGCCTTGCGACGATATTTAGATGGCGAATACCAACACCAACTCGAATTTGAATTCCTTATGTCCAATCTCCGGTGGCTTTTGCATAGCGTCTTTCATCCTGCTCGTTTCACTACTCCTTCGGAAAAAGTGAAACGTTATAAAGAGGATGGAAAAATATTTTAGAAAGATATTTTCCATCTACAAAGAAAATACTCCGGTTTAAGAAAATGAGCCTTGTTGCCAAGATTTCAAAAAAGGTGGTGAAAACCCGCCGGGAAATACATCGCGCGCTTCGTAGGGGTTTACGTCCGGTTCCACACCCCCGACCGGTATTTGTTGTGGGATGTCAACGTTCCGGGACCTCTGTGACCCTACGGATTTTTGATCAGTCGTTAGATGCCACTGTCTTTTGGCCCCATGATTCCAAAGCTTATTCTCACCAATTGTTGCGAAAACCGGAACGGATAAAAGAATTGATTTCCCAAAGCAGAACTACCGTCGCGGTTTTTAAACCCATGAATCAAATTCAATTGATACCGGAATACCTTGCGGAATATCCGGGATTAAAAATTGTCTGGCTTTTGCGACGGTATCAGGATGTGGTGAATTCCAGCGCCCGAAAATGGAAAAGTATGCCAGAGACTTTACGACAAATTGTGATCGACCCGCAACGGGCCGGCTGGCATGGTGAAAACCTATCACAGAAAACGCTGGAAATTGTTCGCACTCACTATCATGACAATATCTCCTTAGAATCAGCCTATGCGTTGTTTTGGTATATGAGAAATATTTTTTATTTTGAATATGGTTTGGACCACAATCCCAATGTAAAAATTTTTCGGTATGAACAGTTAGTGCAACAACCGGAAAAATATTTTGCTGAAATGTTCAAATTTTGTAATGTATCATTTGACCCGAAATTTACCAGGCAAATCTATAGTTCTTCTGTTGGGAAAAATCCCCCTCCTTCCATAGATGAAGGAATTAAGAAATTGTGTGAGGAATTAACCGAAGCATTTCAACAACATTTATCGGCTCGATATGCGCCAGCCGACACAAATATTTAGCGCCATCATTTCCATTACTGAAGGGCCTTAAATGAGCTTAACCGGTTTAGTTTTTCTGTTAATATATGTTGCCGGATTGATCATGACTTTTTCAAATCCGGTTTATGGAGTAGCGCTTTATTTCTTTGAATGGCACAATCATCCACCATATTGGTGGTGGGGAGAGAATTTACCGGATTTACGATGGACATTCACCATTGCCATTGTGACTCTGGGAAGTTTTTTTATTAATCGCAAGAAGCTAATGTTTCTCAAAGAGGTCGATTATAAACCGGTATTCTGGCTGATATTATATACGGTGAATGCTTACCTCGTTTCCTACATGTTTGCGATTTTGCCGGATACCAGCCTTGATAAGTCCGAAGCAATATTAAAACTCACCATCAACTACGTTTTGATGATTTATCTGATTCAGCGTCCCAAAGATTTCAAATTTGTGGTATTGGTAATTTTGCTTGGTGTGGCAAACTTTGGAAGAGTTGCCTGGGAACAGGGGTCTAACCGAGATTTGGGTGTGATTGCTCCCGGGGCCACCGGTGGGAATCTTATTGCCGGATATATGATGTCAATTGTTCCGTTTTACGGGGCACTATTTTTTCTGGGAAAACGATGGGAGAAGATTTTTGCTCTTATCAGCGTACCTTTTGTACTGAATGCATTGATCCTGGAAAATAGTCGATCGACCATACTGGGACTCCTGGTAATTGCCCTGCTCAGCCCGTTTTTTGTAAAAGGTAAATTACGAATGCGCTTGATTGTGGCGATGGTCTTCGCCAGCCTGATTTTTCTTCAACTTACCGATAACCAATTCTGGGAACGACAGGAAACTACCGAACATTACCAGGAGGACCATTCTGCAATGAGCCGTTTCTGGCTATGGAAGGGGGGGCTTCGTTTTATGAAGGATTATCCGTTTGGGGGAGGAGCAGAAGGGTTCGAGGAAGTAGCACCCGATTACGTACCGGAATTACGAGATACATTTGCCCGAAAAGGGAACCGTACTGTCCATAACACCTTTATCAATACTGCTACAGAATGGGGTTGGCAGGGGTTAATTATCTATGTTGGATTTCTGCTTCATACGGTGATCATCTTGTTTGGTATACGCCGGAAGGCGAAATTTCTTCCGGCTTCGTTTCCATTTTATAACATGTATACCGCCTGCATTTTGCTGGGATATGCCGGAACTATAGTGCTGGGGATTTTTCAGAATCGTCAGTATGCCGAACATGTGTTTTGGTTTTCAGCCTTTGCTGTTGCCCTGAAAAACATTCAGAATGCAGAGCTAAAGAAAATGATGAATCCCGAACCCGAACCCATTGTACCTGCTGAAGCAACAGTCGGGAATGAGAATAGCGGAACTTCAGTTCAAATTACCCCGCCCCGGTCGTAATCAAAACACCGTATGTGTTCTCCGGAGAAAGACCCGGACAGGCTTGTATGATGTGAGCGTCGTTGTTCAATCCGGAAGTTTAACCGGGGGAATTGGTATCAAATGCAATCGACAAATCTGAAAACCTTCCTCTCCACTACCGAAAACGTTTTGCACGACATTCGCCGGCAAATTCATAGCCGCATCTATTTTGATGTTGACCTGGATTATCGCAATTCGGTTTTTCTTGCCGGAACCGGTCGAAGCGGCACCACCTGGGTGGAAGAAATTATTGATTATAACCATGAATACCGGATCATTTTTGAACCCTTTTACCCTCAAAAGGTCGGTACCTGTCAGCATTTTCGCTATAAGCAATACCTGAGACCTGAGAATAATGATGAAATTTACCTGGCACCGGCGCGAGAAATTATTTCCGGAAAAATACGGAATAGCTGGACAGACCGCTACAATAAACGGCTGATTTACCGAAAACGGCTTATCAAAGATATCCGGGCAAACTTGATGTTAAAATGGCTTCACGTGCATTTTCCTGCCATGCCGATTATTTTTTTGTTCCGCCATCCCCTGGCAGTTGCCAACTCCCGGGGACATAAACCCAAATGGGATCCTTCCCTGGAACATTTCTTAACCCAACCGGAATTGATGGAAGATTTCCTGGAGCCGTTTCGTAAAGAAATCGAAAGCGCCAGTACTACGTTTGAAAAACACATCTTCTTGTGGGCAATTGAGAATTATGTTCCCCTTAAGCAATTCTCTTCCCAGGATCATATTTATATCACATTTTATGAAAATCTGTGTATCGACCCGGAAAGTGAGATTCGGAGATTGTTCTCTTTTCTGGGGAGGGAATTTAATGAACAGGTTTTGAACAGGATTCATAAACCATCAGCACAGATTCGAAAGGGGAGTGCGATTTTAACCGGGGAGGATTTAATAAGCGGCTGGAAAAGATACATTTCGAAAAGTGAACAGGAACGAGCAATGGAAATCCTGCAACTTTTCGGATTAGATAAAATCTATACCACCGAGTTAATACCCACCCCGGAAAACGTCTGGAATCTTTAAATGACCCGTACCGGTCTTTGAGTTCTTATCATCATGAGTGACTCCGATATTAAATCTTTTGTTTACCAGATTGAACGGGGCCAGTGGGAGAAGGCACTGTCTATCGGGCAATTTCAAAAGGTCGAAGTCACTCAGACGTTTCAACGTCCCCATTCGGTTTTAGCCCGCTGCAAGGTCATTGGCAGTCAGGGGACTGCCGGGGTGTATGTTAAACGCTACATCCCTAATTTTCCGGCAAATCGAAACTCTTCACCGGAAGCACTTCGCAAATCGGTGGAACGGGACTTCCAAACGCATCTTTATTGGTTTGAACGATTTAAACATAAAAACGGCTTCTGTGTTGTTGAACCGCTTTTTTCCCTCCCGGAAAATCATATTATTGTGACACGTGAAGTCTCCGGGCAAAGATTATACGATCTGTTGACCCGGGCTGTGAAATGGGGGGCTTCCAAAAATCTGCAAAAAAAATTAGAAAATGATTTTTTTCATATCGGGGGGTGGTTAAAAGCGTTGCAATCTTTCGAAGAAACAGAGCCCCCGGAATCTAATTATTCGGTTGATGAGTTAATCGCCTACATAAATATTCGGTTAAAAAAATTGACCGGCGACCCACGACGGCATTTTCCGGTAAAATATCGGGACCGTATTTTACACTTTCTCGAAAGCACCAAACCTGCTATTCCCGAATCGGAGTTAAGGGTCTGCTTCACACACAGCGATTTCAGCCCGGGAAACATCATGGTTCATTCGGATGGTAGAATTACGGTGCTCGACTTCAACAAAGTACAGAAGGATTCTTATTTGCTGGACTTATCCCGCCTGTATCATCAAACCGGGCTGTGGTCATTTAAACCGTTTACAACAACCGGACCGATTGCCCGATTCCGAAAAAAATTACTGGAAGGATTCGCACACCCGGCGGTCGATAAATCCCTGCTGTTTCGTTTTTTCTTGATCCGCCATACCCTGACCCACCTGGTGACGGTTACCCGCTTCTGGCGGGTGAACCCGATTGAAAAGGGATATAATTTCTGGGTATTACACAAAGAACTTCAACTGCTTGATCAATTATTGACACCACCCGGCTAATGGCTATTCTCGGTTCGGATGTGGTAAATATTTTTCCAGGGGCTGTCATTTTCCTTAATGCAGGGGCGTATGAAAAAGAATGTCAGTGAAAAAGCGAAGGAAGGCGTATTTTGGACAGTCATTTTCCAGGGGGTTCAATTCGTCATTCGCTTTGGAGGCAGTATTCTTCTGGCAAGGGTACTGTTTCCGGAAGATTTCGGGTTGATGACCGGGGCGATGCTGGTAGTGCAATTCTCCCGGCGAATTGTAAACTTTGGCTTCAATTTAGCGTTAGTTCAGCGAAAAGAGATTAGCCGTGAGCATTTGGATACGGTATTTCTCTTTAACGGGGCAATTTTTCTGTTCATCAACCTGGTATTGTTCCTGGGCGCTCCCTATATTGCCCGTTTTTTGGAAGATGATCGTGTCGCACCAATCATAGCAGCTATCTCATTTATCTTTTTCTTCCGGGCATTCATCGCGGTTCCCAAAAGTATTCTTAGCCGGGAGATGAAATTCAAAGAGCTGCAGTTAGGGCGCTCCGTGGGTAGAATAACCACCGAAATCCTGCCCCTCCCCTTAGCGCTGTTAGGATTCGGGGTATGGTCGCTGGTCTTTGGCGTGTTGGGTGGAGTGTTTCTGGAAGTAGTGGTAACTTCTTATTATGCCCGCTATTTTCCCCGACTGCGCTTTCATTTCCAGGCGCTGAAGGATGTCTTCTCATTCGGCATCTGGACAAGCGTAGATAATTTTATTAATTATTTTGTAAACAAAGTGGATTATTTTTTGATCATCAAATTTTTGGATGCCGCTCAGTTGGGTTTTTATGAACGCGCTTTTAACCTGATGAACATGCCTCGCAACCAGATAGCCCGGAATTTGAACCAGGTGCTCTTCTCCGCTTATTCCCGCATCCAGGATGATGACAAACGTGTTGCCCGGGCAATTACCCGGGTGACTTCTTATATCGCTTTTCTTTCCTATCCGATTATCATCGGGTTGTTTTTTGCTGCTCCTTCGTTAGTAATCGTACTGTATGGCGATAAATGGCAGCCTACCATCCTTCCCTTGCAAATTATGTGTATCTCCGGGCTGTTCAACGTCTTTACCATGATATTCACCCCGGTATTACTGGCAAAAAACCTGGTGAAGAATCGCGCCCGCCGGCAATTTTTCTATTTGATTGTTTTAGCTTCGGCAATCTGGTATGGACTCCGTTGGGGAATTGTGGGCGTTGCCTGGGGAGTCGCAATTTCGTCGGTAGTGTTTTTAGGGTTAATTGTACATCTGGTTTCCCGACATCTTCCCTTTTCTATATGGCATTTTATTAAAGCTCAAAAAGCATCTCTTCTCTACGGACTGATCCAGGGGGGCTCTCTCTGGCTACTTTGGAAATTCAGCAAGCCCTATTTTGCCGTGGATTCCTGGCAAATGCTGCTTTCCGTGATATTCGTTTCCATTTTCACGGTGATTGGATCCCACCTCATTTTCCGCTTTAAAGAGGTCGATGAATTCTTTGGGGAAGTTTTTGTGGGGGTTAAAAAGTTCTGGCAAAAAATTATGACGTTAACCAAACCGGCTGTTACCCCTGAGTCGGGGGAAAATAAACCGTAGGATAAGATAATTACATCAGGAAAATTCATGAACTGCTTAGTCACCGGATGTGCCGGATTTATCGGCTGGAAAACTGCGGAAAAACTGCTTGAGCAGGGTCATCAGGTCATCGGTATTGATAATCTGAATGATTATTATGACCCGGCATTAAAAGAATGGCGGTTGAACACCCTGCGCTCATTTGAGCAATTTACATTTTATAAGCAAGATATTTCGCAATTCGAACCCTTGCGTGAAATTTTCCAGCAGTATTCGTTTGATGTGGTCTTTAACCTGGCTGCCCGCGCCGGGGTGCGCGCCAGTGTGGAAGACCCCTGGATTTACTATGAAGCTAACCTGAAAGGCTCTCTGAATCTGCTGGAATGTTGCAAGGAATTTGGCGTTACGAAGTATGTGATGGCTTCTACCTCCAGTGTGTATGGCCTCAATGAGATTCCGTTTCGGGAGAATGATTTTACGGATCGGGTTCTCTCCCCTTATGCCGCTACCAAAAAAGGAGCGGAAGTGTTGTGTCATACTTATCATTACCTGCATGGAATCGATACCATCATCCCCCGGTATTTTACCGTATATGGTCCCGCCGGGCGACCCGATATGGCAATCTTCAAATTTATCCGCTGGATTGATACCGGCGAACCGATTGAGATTTACGGAGACGGCACCCAATCTCGGGATTTTACTTATGTGGATGATGTTGCCGAGGCAACGGTGAGATGTGCCACTTTAAGCGGTTACCATATTCTGAACGTTGGCAATAATAACCCGGTGGGGTTAATGACCCTGGTGGAATTCATCGAAACCGCCCTGGGCAAAAAGGCGCAGTTGACGTATAAAGAGCGCAACCCGGCGGATGCAGTCGCTACCTGGGCAGATATCTCCCGGAGTAAGGAACTGTTAAACTGGCAGCCCCAAATCGATTTGAAGACCGGGGTGCAGCGGGTAGTGGATTGGTATTTTAAGAACCGCGAATGGGTGTTATCCCTGAAACCGTTTGTATAGATACGAAGTGAGTGCCCCATGGTGTTGATCGATGGTCACGTGCATATCCACGCCGGTTTTGAACTGCCGACCCTGTTCGATGCCGCCCTGAAGAATTTTGAAGCGGCTGCCCGGAAACTAAATCATGGCGGCGATTTCATCGGGGTGCTGCTGCTGACCGAATCCCATGGCGTTCACCGTTTCGCGGAAATAGCATCTTATGTGAATCGACCGCCTTCTGATACTCCTTTCCCGAACCACAAATGGAAAATTTTTTCAACCGAAGAAGCGAATTCCCTGCGAGTGGTGCATGCCGATGGTAACCAATTAGTAGTGGTTGCCGGGCGGCAGGTGGTGACAACCGAGCGCCTGGAAGTGCTGGCCTTAGGCGTGGTGGAAGAAATTGAAGACGGCAGACCCATCCACACCGTGCTGGAATGGGTGGCTTCTCAAGGGGGCATACCGGTGATTCCCTGGGGAGTTGGTAAATGGATGGGCGCCCGGGCACAAGTAATCGCCGATTTGATTGCGAATCCCAGGGGCAGGAAGTTTTTCCTGGGAGATAACGGAAACCGCCCCTTCTTCTGGCAGTATCCGGCAATTTTTAAAACCGCCGAGAAGCAGGGCATCTTCAACCTTCCCGGGAGTGATCCACTGCCGTTTCCACCCGAGGTTTATCGTGCCGGCAGTTACGGGTTCTTGTTGCCGGGTAAGATCAATCCGAATACCCCAATGGCGGACATCAGCCGGCAGATATTAACCACGGAAACACCATTCACGACTTATGGAAAGCTGGAGCGCCCGCTTCGCTTTTTAAAAAATCAAGCTGCGATGCAACTGGTAAAACAACGGAGATAACGAAAAGATGAAAGCGCTTGTGATCGCCCCTCAGCCGTTTTATTCCCCACGGGGCACGCCGCTGAGCGTATATTACCGCACCCTGGTCATGGCGGAACTGGGTGTGGAAATTGATTTCTTAACCTATGGGGAAGGGCAGGATGTGGACATCCCGGGAGTACGGTTCATCCGAATCCCTCGATTTGCCTTCCTGGGCAATGCCAAAGTCGGTCCTTCTTACCTGAAGCTGTTCCTGGATATTTTCATTATCTCCCGGATGATTATGCTGTTAATCCGTAACCACTATGATTTTGTGCATGCCCATGAAGAAGCCATTTTTTTCTCCTATTTCCTCAAACCGATCTTCCGCTACAAGCTGGTATATGATATGCACTCCAGTCTGCCCCAGCAGTTAACGAATTTCAAGTTTACCAATTCGAAGCTGATCATTCGCACCTTCAAAGCCCTGGAAGATGCCTGTTTAAGAAAATCCGACGCCATCATCACCATCTGCCCCGATTTATACAATTATGTCAATACCATCATCCGGGATCAATCCAGGCATTTCCTGATTGAAAATTCCATCATCGAACCGGTTCGACTGAAAGATGCCTCACCGGAAACGAATTCCACCGCTGAGTATCACATCCCTAATCTTAAGGAATTGAAAGCCGGTAAGAAACTCCTGGTCTATGCCGGCACCCTGGAAGAGTACCAGGGAATCGACATTTTGATTGAAGCCTTTCACTATGTGCATGAGAAAGCGCCGGATACGTTGCTGTTGATAGTCGGCGGCAGACCGGACCAGGTGCAACGCTACTCCACCCTTGCCCAATCGCTGGGCATTGCAGAGGCGGTGATTTTTACCGGAAGAGTCCCCCAATTGGAAGCAAAGTATTATACCAATCAGGCGGACGTGCTGCTTTCTCCCCGCAGCAGCGGCACCAACACGCCTTTAAAAGTGTATGAGCAACTGGCATCCGGCATTCCCCTGGTAGCCACCGATATTTACTCCCACACCCAGGTCCTCACCAATGAGGTGGCATTCCTGGTGAAACCGGAACCCCGGGCAATGGGGGAGGGAATTTTAGCCTGTCTGCATTCCAACGGCGAAACCAACCGCAAAGTGGAAAACGCCCGGCGGCTTTACGAGCAAAAATATTCCCGTCAGGTATACACCGAAAAAATCAAAAAATTACTGGATACATTGCGCTAATGTGTGGCATTACCGGATTTGCAGCATTTAAAGATTTTCCTGTTATTGAACCGCCCCGGCTGAATGCCATGGTGGAGACGCTCTTTCACCGCGGACCGGATGAGGCGGGGATGGCCATCCACGAAAATGTGGCGATGGGCATGCGACGGCTGTCGATTATTGATTTGAAAGGCGGCAGTCAACCGATTTACAACGAGGATCAATCGGTCTGGACAGTCTTTAACGGGGAGATTTACAATTTTCCGGAGCTGCGCAAACAACTTGTTGCCCGCGGGCATGTGTTTAAAACCAATACCGA
>CAYYGL010000030.1:0-33677 GCA_964471235.1 uncultured Calditrichaceae bacterium | reverse complement strand
GGTATTGTAAATCTCCAATTTTACCTGGCTGAGTGCTGAGAGCTGAAAGCTAATTGCGGTAACCGGGTTAAACGGATTGGGATAGTTTTGAAATAATTGCGGTGCGGTTATCAATGGTTCCGGTGGTTCCGGGATTCCCAGCGGGTTTTCAATTTCATGCCGATGGAGTTTGACATCATCAATATACACGCCTTCCGCCACATCGGTGTTGTCGCTGGTAAAACGAAAGCGCAGGTTCAGGGTAGTGCCGGGCGGGTAATCGCTGAGGTCGTAGGTGTATTCCAGCCAATCGTTGCCGGTGTTCAGTGTTCCCAGGGCGCCGCCGCTGCCCAGGAAATCCAGGGTCGTCCAGCCGCTGCCGTCGTTCACTTCCACATAAACGCCATCCGTACCGTAGTTGGGGAATTCATACCACGCCCAGAAGGAAAGGCTGGCATCCAATCCGACCGTAATGGATGTTACCTCCAGGGTGTTGTTCATATTGTTGGCGTACTGATGAAAACCCTCGTAGCCGCAATACCAGCTAAAGGTGCCGGAATGCTTCCGGGAAGGGGATAAATGCCACAAGTCGGTCGTACCGCTGTGCTGCCAGGTGCCCTCGCCATTTTCCATATTGTCAAAGAAGCCCAATTCACCAATGGCAATCAAAAAGCTGTCTGCAAACTGGTATCCATTTTGGTCCTGGAAGTTCAGATGGATTTGCGGGAACGCCGGGGTAGGGCAGGCGGGATCGATTTCCACATCCGTGAATGCCTGGCGAAATTCGGAGGGCAGCACATCACCGAATGACAGGGAAGGATTGATAAAGGTGATAAAAGGATTGTCGCTGCTGACGGCTGCCGTTACCTGCTCGCCATTCGCCAATCCCATGTTTTGTATAATCACATTCAAGGAAACAGTCTCCCCGGGTTCCGGAAAGCCGTCATTGTCGCCGCCCAGTGAATCGCTGCTCTGCTGGTGATAAAACGAATAGACCGGGGTGGCAGCCGTTACGCCCAATGGCAGGTTCCAATGGTTACCGTTCGCATCGCTGAGACGGGATTGCAGATAAATTACGGTACCGTTGCTCAAATTGACATCACTTTGGAAAGAAAAGGCATTGGCGATAATCAGCGAATCCCCCGGCTGCAAATCGCCAATTGCTTCTACCGTATCCATCAAGACCAGATTGGGATCATCGCAGGAGAGAACGGCGTTGACATCCTGTGCCGGTTCATTTCCGAAATTTTTGAAACAGACATCCAGGGTCGTCGTTTCCCCGGGAGTAAAGTAGCCTTCCGGCGAACCGTTGGTGGAAAAGTTGGCAATCCGGGCATAGGGCGCATTACCCTGCATGGAGATAGTGGCCTGGTAGGGGATGCAGTTTGGCGCAGTCACAGTGAGTAGTAGATCGTGGGAAGGATCGTCAGTAAAAAACGACAAATTTACCTGCCCGCTGATATTGGTCAATGCAGTGACATAGACCGTGGTGTCCTGCATCAAACAGACAAGGGCGTTTTCCACCGGGGAGCCGCCGTTGCTGACGGTGATCTGGCAGAGGTTGTTACCCACCGGCACTTCTGCCGGGCAATCCACCACCAGCGGCTGGGGGGCATCGGTCCATACCGGCATCTCCGGGTCGCCCAGCAAATTTATCTCATACTCACACCAGCGGTAGACATTCTCCTGCTGGGCAAACGGCATGTAAACCGTTTTAGCGGCTAACAGGGCGTCCCCGGCGCGATAGATGTTTTCGGTAAATAGCATCCGGTAAAACTGCTGATCAAAACGGTCGGAATACCCAAACAGCGGGTTGCCCGGGCTCCCCCATCCGTAGCGGGAGTTGCCGATAAACGCCACCCCGCCGCCGTTGGGGTTGGTCACAAAATGTTCGGCGATGCAGTCGTGGTCAAACGCCGCCGGCCAGCAGCCAATGGAAAACAGCAGGGAATATTTGGGACCGTTGGTGAGGATATCCATGTCGCTGCGGCTCAACATCCCGGTACCCACACTCATCACCGTGTACCAGGCATGCCCATCATGATTGATGATATTCTGTCCCTCGTTGAGGGCGTTCATCACCGTGGTGTAATTCTCATTTCCTAATGCTTCGTAAAGTTTGGTGATTGGATCGTATCGGGAAGGCACAAATTGCTCATCAATGTAATCCTTGCCATCCCCGGAATTGGTGTAGGGATTGTTCCAGAGAATCTCTGCCAGGTAGAGCATGTTCAACTCGTGTCCGGCAGGGGCATTCTTTTCGTACGTTAGCAGCTTGTTGACAAAAGCGGTCGCTTCGGTCGTGTTTTGCACCGGCGCCCTGCCCACAAACACCTCAGGATACATGTCCACGCTATCGGTCACCTCCCCGTAGATATTGTCGCCATCGGCGTTCCAGGTGCCGTCCAGGTCGGCAAAATAGAGATCGCAGGGGATATAATTGTCATTGGGATCCCCATACTCGCAGTCGAAGGCATAAGCAAGCCGTTCCGGGAGAATGTTGGTATCGCCGCCCAACAGCACCCAGGTAGTTCCCCAGTGTTGGTAGGCATCTTTGATGAAGTTGCGGATTTTTTCCTGGGAATCCACTCCCGGATAGTTGGCATAAATCCAGGAGGTGGTCACAATTTTAGCAGCCAGTCCCTTCTCCGTTTTCCACTGTGCCAGGGGTTGGAAAGAATTGACCATATAATCCGCCGTGATAATAACGTAAGGATGGACACCGGCAGGTAACAGGGTCGATTCCCGGGATGGTGGGGGGAGCATCCGCTGTACCGATGCCGGGTTTTTCACCAATCGCTTCAGCATCTGCTCGTATATCGCAGGAGAGAGGGGATTTCTACGGGTGGAAATACCCGTAAAACGGGCCGGTTGCAGCTCCACTTCAACTTCAATGCGGCTGTAAACCACCACTTTCTGTTGAAGCGGCAGGTACTGAACCGGGTAGATTTGCAGGGCAGCCATCCCGTAGCCGGAAAAATTTCCACCCCGGGTAAAATCGACCAACTTCCCGGGGTAGGGTGCGGTTGTGCCGTACCTTTTTTGATCCGGCGGGACAAATTGCACCCGGGGATTGGAGAGCACCTGGGGTGGTTGCGCCGGGATGAGCAGGTAGTTGCCGGCAAGGGTATCACTCTCGGCGGCAGCCACCCGAACAGAGGCAATTTCCATCCCGGGCGGAAGCGCAATCGATGCCAATTTGAACGGCACCTGGGGAGCGCCGCTCTTGCGGGTGAGTTCCATTCCCGGGTACCGCAAATGCACGTAGTTATCCGCAGAATAGAAGGTCAACCGGTCTTTTTGGAAAGTGAAGGAAAACCGCTGCGGATTCGCTAGCATCATACCGGGAAAGGTGAGAAAAAGAACAATGAAAAAAACGAAAGGTGAGGTAGAGGAACGCATTTTGGACTCCTCCTTTTTTCAAAAAATTTATGAAGGGAAAACGGAAAAGGGTAGAGGATGGGAAAATTGGAATGGTTATTAAATACCACCCGAAGCAAAAAAAGGAGCCAAGGTCCTTACCAAAAACGCCTGCCACATTTGTGTTAACTGCCACGGCTTTTCCGGTAGTGGGTATGCTTGATTTTAAAGAGTTCAGGTGTCGGGATACTCCCCGGATGGTAGTTTTGTGGCACCATTTTTTTAAAGGGATTCCGCCGGAAAAATGGTGTTAAGTGATTGAAAAAAAGGATATTGAAATTTTTTTCACAAATTGGCAGGTTTGTTGCTATATAACTATATCGGAATATATAAATGTAGGAAATCACTGATGATAAACGATACCGGAAATTCTACCGCTTTAAACTGTTTTCATATTTTTTTGATAGATACCTGTATTCAAAAATACAGGAGTTTATCATGCAGGGTTTTCTCCGGGGAGGGAGGGAAAGGCAAATGAATAAGGTGGCGGACAAAACCTGGTATAAAATCGGTGAGGTGGCAAAACGACTGGATATTGCGGTAGAAACCATCCGCATGTATGAACGAGCCGGTATTATCATCGTGGAAAAGACTGCCACCGGTCAACGGGTTTTTAATAATGATGATTTGCAATGGCTGCGTTGCATCCGGCGCTTAATCAAAGAGCAGGGGCTGAACATTGAAGGCATCCGGCGGTTGTTGGCGATGATGCCCTGCTGGGAGCTCCGCCCCTGCACCCTGGCGGAGCGGGAACGGTGCCCGGCTTTTTTAGGCGCTCTGCAACCCTGCTGGACAATGAAAGATCAGATTCCCGAAACCTGCCGGGGCATTAACTGCCGGGGATGCAATGTCTATCTAAGCGCAACTCATTGTGATAATCTGAAACAAGTGATTTATAAAGCGCCGCGACCGGTGGTTCTCAAAGAACCGGAATAACAGTTAACGGATGATTGATGTGAACTAACAAACGGAAGAGGGTACTATGAAAAAGTTGTTGATTCTTGGCGGTGGCACAGCCGGAACGATGATGGTGAACAAATTAGCGCCGGTACTGGATAAAAGTGAATGGCATATCACCATCGTCGATCAGCATGAAACCCATTATTACCAACCCGGGTTCTTGTTCATTCCATTCGGGATTTATACCAAAGAAGATGTCATTAAACCGCGGCGGGATTTCTTTCCCCCGGGGGTAGAGGTCATCATTTCCCCGATTGACGTCATTGAACCGGAAGCCAACCGGGTAAAATTGAGCAATGGCAAAGTGCTCAGCTATGATTACCTGATCATCGCCACCGGGAGCCATATTCATCCCGAGGAAACCGAGGGCATGGTGAACGGCGGCTGGCGGCAGAATATCTTCGATTTCTACACCCTGGATGGCGCCCTGGCGTTATCCAATTTCCTGAAGTATTGGAAGGGTGGGAAAATGGTTGTGAACGTGGTGGAAATGCCGATCAAGTGCCCGGTGGCGCCGCTGGAGTTTGTGTTTTTAGCCGACTGGTGGTTCACCGAGCAGGGCATTCGGGATAAGGTGGAGATCGAATATGTGACCCCCCTGCCCGGTGCCTTTACCAAGCCGATTGCGGCAAAATTCCTGGGGCAGTTCCTGGAAAAGAAAAACATCCAGCTGACCACAGAATTCAGCACCGGTCGGGTGGACAGCGGGAAAAACCAGATCATCTCCTGGGATGAGAAAGCCATCGATTACGACCTGCTGGTGACCATCCCCACCAACATGGGAGCAGATGTCATTGCCCGTTCCGGTATGGGAGATGATTTGAATTTTATTCCCACCGACCCGAAGACGCTGCAATCCAGGCAATACGAAAATATTTTTGTAATTGGCGATGCCACGGATTTGCCCAGTTCCAAAGCCGGTTCCGTTGCTCATTTTGAGGCAGAGGTGCTATATGAGAATTTCCTGCGGGCAATAGATGGTCGGGACCTGCAACCCAAATTTGACGGGCATGCCAACTGCTTTATCGAATCCGGCTTCGGGAAGGGCATCTTAATCGATTTTAATTACGATGTGGAACCCCTGCCCGGAAAATTCCCCCTGCCCGGTGTGGGACCGTTCTCCCTGCTTCAGGAAACCAAGATGAATCATTGGGGAAAAATGATGTTCCGCTGGGTCTATTGGAATCAATTACTGAAGGGCGCCGAACTGCCCATTGAAGCGCAAATGAACATGGCTGGAAAGATGAGGGCATAGATCATGGAAAACAACTTACTCATGGAAAATACCGATATTGCTCATCAACTGGAGGATATCCAGCGCAAGCTTGATATTGTGGTTGCCCAGGTGGAGGAGCAGCGCCGCAAACAGCGTGAGATGGAAGAGCTCAAGCATGATCTCATTCACATTGGTAAAGACGCCTTTCAATCCGCAATAGTGGAGTTGGAAGAGGTCGCACCGTATTTCGATACCAATGATCTGCTCTTCCTGTTGAAAAAACTGCTCCGCAATACCCGCAATATCACCCGGTTGATTGAGCAGTTGGAAAATATCACCGATTTCCTGCGGGATGCCAAACCGATTGGGAAATATGCCTTTGAAGACCTTTTAGAGAAATTAGATGAACTGGACCGTAAAGGGTATTTCGAGTTCATGAAGGAAGCGGTGAAGATCATCGATACCATTGTCACCTCGTTCACCGTGGAAGATGTGCGTCTGTTGCGGGAAAATATCGCTTCGATTTTACTAACCGTTAAAAACCTGACCCAACCGGAAATGTTGAGCACGATGAACAATGCCCTGGGTTTCTATCGCAAAATGGATATCGAGGTGCGTGAGAAGGTGACGTATCGAGAAATATTGAAACAACTTAAAGAACCGGAAGTGAAACGCGGTCTGGTGTTTCTGTTAGAATTTGTAAAGAGCATGGCAAATAAAAACGGATTTCATCAAATCGATAAGCAACCAACCACCAACGATCAACAGGAGGATTAGATTATGGCAACAATCACCTTAGCCGGAAAAACCGTGGAAGTGGATGCCGAAGGTTTTTTGGTCAATCCCAACGACTGGACGGAAGAAATGGCGCCGGTATTAGCGGAAAAAGTGGGTATTTACGAATTAACGGATCGTCATTGGGATGTCATCCGCTTCATGCGCAAGGATTTCGAAGAACGGGGTCAGATTCCCACCATCCGGCGCATCAAAAATGCCGGCGGTATTCCGACGAAAGAACTGTATCAGCTTTTTCCGGAAGGACCGGCAAAGAAAGCGGCGTTTATCGCCGGACTGGGAAAACCCCAGGGATGTGTATAACTGAAACGTTTTGTTGAGGAGGAATGGTAGAGGGCGGGAACATGCGCACGGTTTCTGCCCTTTATTCCCGGAAAATTAACACAGGAGGCATTAACAATGGATGCCAGTAACAATGGAAAGCTTAAAAAAGTTTCAATCGTTATTTCAAAGGGGTCGTTAGAAGGGGTCTATCCGGGTTTGATCATGGCAAATGGCGCCCGGATGGAAGGGATGGAGGCGAACCTGTTCTTTACCTTTTTCGGTCTGGAAGCCATCATGAAAAAACGGATGGACAAAATCAAAGTAGCGACGGTGGGAAATCCTG
Organism: uncultured Calditrichaceae bacterium; assembly: GCA_964471235.1. Classification (GTDB taxonomy): domain Bacteria; phylum Calditrichota; class Calditrichia; order RBG-13-44-9; family J075; genus CAYYGL01. The sequence continues at coordinate 26,700 of CAYYGL010000030.1, read as the reverse complement.
CCATGCATATCCCTTCCCTGGTGGGGATTTTACCCGGTATGTCCGCCTTTGCCACCAAAATGATGTTGAAGGAGATGGATAAGTTGGATATCCCTCCCATCCCGGAATTTATTGAAATGGTGCATGATGCCGGGGCACATATTTATGCCTGCAAAGCCACCGTGGAGATGTTTCATCTCAGTATGGATGATTTTTGCGAAGAGGTGGATGGTATTTTAAACGTTGGAAAATTTTATGAATTATCCGCCGGTGGTGAAATTATTTTTACCTGATTCAGAAATAACCTGTCTCAAGTAGGGGCTGAAAGTCTCGCAGCCCCTACTCCTTTTCCGGCTTTCTATCCCCCAAAATGTTCAGTGTCGAGTGTACAAGCAATCCATTTACCGGAATGGCATCAAACGTGAGTGATGTCAATTTTAACCGGTGCAAGTAATTGTTTTCCAGAGGATATTGTGCTTCTTCCGCCGATCCGGAGGAGACTGTATTTCGCTATGCCCATCAGTACCAATACCGGTAATGTCACTCTTTCGGCAGTGAACTTGGAAAGCAATCGATGGGAAGCAGGATATATTGGATGATAGCGCCGGTTGGAGCGATATCAGCAAGTTATTCCTCCTCCGGTTTGCGTGCTGCCGTTTCTTATCCTAAATTTAACTTTTTAAACCGTTCCGCTTCCTTTTCAAATTCCAGGGCGGTTTTATAGGTTTTGTCCAGAGAATCGATGATGGATTGGGTGCTGCGTTTCATCGAGTTGATCTCTTGAGAAAACCGGTCGTCTTCCGCGATGGACAGGCTGTCAACTTCGGTGCGAATTTTATATGATTGGTCAAGTGATTTTCGAACTTCCAGGAGAGTCTCCCCGGGGGTCGTTCTTCTACGCTTAAACATAACCAACTCCCTTTTGGTTTTTTCTTATTCCCTTAAGTCTGTTATAGGTATCGGTTAAAAAGGGAAAAGGTAAAGGGGAGATGAAGAATAAAGATTGAAGAATAAAGGTGGGAGGGTGGAAAGAAAAAGGAGGGATAGGAATCAGCAAGTAGTAAAGCCATAATTCAGTGGGGCAGCCGAGAGGCGGTGACAGGGTGAAAATCAATAACCGGGGCGACCGGTTTCAGTTATAATTCGTAACGATTCAGGGAATTCGTGCTCAACAGACACGCTTGCAGGTGTCGTTGGCAATAGGAGTAGCTGAATGGTTACGGAACTTCTTTCTTTAACAGGAATATCTCCTCGGGTCAGAATGGCTACTTCAAAAATGATCCTTCAATCAATACGGAAACATGTATGATGATCTCCATAGATGTTTTGTGCATCGGGCAGGCATCTTACGATATCACAATGTCGGTATCGCACCATCCCGGGGAAGATGAAAAATGTCTTGCCCACTCCCGGGTGATGGGGGGTGGTGGACCGGCAGCCAATGCCGCGGTTGCTGTTGTCCGACTGGGGGGCAGCAGCGCTTTTGTGGGTTACCTGAGTAACGATGTTTTTGGGGAATTGCATAGCCAGGAATTTAAGCAGGAGGGGGTGAACACATCCGGTGTGGTACGGGGTAATGCTGCGTCTCCCCTTTCGGTAATTCTGGTCAAACCGGAGGGTACCCGCACCGTGGTAAATGACCGATCGGCAGATGCCGGGATTCGGCTGCCAGCGCCAACATTGCTGGATGCTTTCCGCCCGACAGTGATTTTAACCGATGGGCATGAACCGGCACTGAGTGAATGGATTTTGCGGAAGTCAAAAAAAGGAAATATTCCCATTGTGTTGGATGCCGGCTCGCTTCATAAAGGAACGGAAGCCCTGGCTCCCCGGGTAGATTATTTAATTGCTTCCCGGAAGTTTGCTGAACAATACACCGGGTTATCGAACCCCCGTGAGGCGCTGAACAAACTGAAAACCCTGGTGCCAATGGTGATCATCACCCTGGGGGAATTCGGTGGGATTTGGTCGCAGGGGGAAGAAACCGGCAGTTACCCGGTGTTCCCGGTCACTGTGGTCGATACTACCGGCGCCGGGGATGCGTTTCATGGTGCGTTTGCCCTGGGGCTGGCAAGGGGGTATTCCCCGGAGAAGAATATTCGTTTCGCGGCTGTTGCGGCTGCTTTAACCTGTACGAAATTGGGAGCACGTCAGGGGCTGCCAACCATGGATTCGCTCCTGAAATTTGCCCCGGAAATGGAAAAATTGATCCATCCGGCATAGCAAACGACATCATTCGGAGTTATTGGAGAATAGAAAAGGTGGGTTGTAGTATGAACATGATGTCTGGGGAGATGAAGCGACGGTTCGCCGGTTGAAACCAGGCGGGGGGAAATGCTGGACGTAAAGCGTGTCCGGTGCCATCACTGCTGATGCTGCATCCTTCAGCCCCCTTTTAACCTGTAGATACAGTTTACACACATGCAAATCGAAAGGAGCTTAAATGAACCCTCAATTACCGGATTCCCGCAATGAGAACATCATGATCTGGGTAGGGGATCGGCTATATCCCCGGGAAGAAGCCAAGGTATCGGTGTTTGACAGCGTGGTGCAGGGAGGTGATGCGGTCTGGGAAGGATTGCGGGTGTATGACGGCAGAATTTTCCAGCTGGATGCCCATCTGGATCGCTTGTTTGCCAGCGCACATGCCCTGGCGTTTGCCGGCGTTCCCACTCGTGAGCAGGTAACAGAGGCAATTTTTGAGACATTGAAGGCAAACGATATGCGGGATGGGGTGCACATCCGCCTGACGTTAACCCGGGGGAAAAAGGTCACCTCGGGGATGAGCCCCACAAACAATCAATACGGCTGCACATTGATTGTTCTGGCGGAATGGAAAGCACCGGTATATAATAAATCCGGCATCCGGTTAATCACCGCCTCCATTCGCCGCAATCCACCGCAATGTATTGATTCCAAGATTCACCACAATAACCTAATCAATAATATCCTGGCAAAGATAGAAGCCAACCTTGCCGGGGCAGATGATGCCCTGATGCTGGATATTTACGGATACGTCTCGGAAACCAATGCCACCAATGTTTTTCTGGTAAAGCGGGGAGAATTGTTGACACCCCATGCCGATAGCTGTCTGCCCGGCATCACCCGGCGAATGGTGATGCAATTGGCACGGGAAAACGGCATTCCCCTGCGGGAAAAAAATATTTCCATTGCCGAAGTATATTCCGCCGAAGAAATGTTCACCACCGGTACCATGGGAGAGTTGGTAGGCGTGCTGGAGGTAGATGGTCGGCGTATTGGCACTGGCAGGGTAGGGGAGATAACCCGTCGGTTGCAAGCACTGTATTTGCAAAAAGCTGCAGAGAGCGGGGAAATGCTGCCGTTTTAAGCCCTCTGAGAAGTGGAAGCATCCCGAGGGATGTCGCCGGGCGTGGGTAGGAACACCTACCGAGGAATGAAACAACAGTAATGTTTCACTCCCCCCTCATCAGGGCTTCGAATTCATCCCGCAGTATCCCGTAGCGGAGAATATCGTAGTATTTCCCCTGAAAAAATTTGGCGGAGCGCAGCCGTCCTTCTTTTGTGAATCCTGATTTTTCAAATAGCGCCTTTGCCGGTTCATTGTAATCCACCACCTCGGCTTCCAGACGATAAAGATTCATGGTGTGGAACGCAAACGTCATCAGTTGGGTTAACGCCTCCTTCCCGGTTCCTTTTCGCTGGCTATCCGGTGTGATGAAAATGCTGATTTCTGCCTTGTGGTTAAACCATTTAATGGCTTTCAGAGCAGCTTCTCCCACCAAGCTTTCCCCCTCCTCAATGCGGAAAGTAATCGATTCCGGCATCGGTTGCGGATAGAGATGAATCTCAGATAAATTCTGTAATACCTGCCAATCCTGGCGGAGGGCGGTTATTTCTGGATCCTCTTTGGAAGTGGAGACCAGTTGGATCCCATTCCCTGGCAGTATCATACCATTTCCCCTGTCTTTAATAATTCGTTTTCATGTAACTATTCGGCTTTACCTGCAAATTGGATGTTTTATATGTCATTCGTTCTAATTCATGGTTAAGGGGGTGTTTTTGAACCTCACCCAACCCCTCCCGCCCCAAAAAACGGGACTCTCTCCCTCCGAAGGAGGGTTGGGGTGGGGGGAGATTCGTTTCAGATGATGTCGGCATCCGACGGTTTAACGAAAGTTGACCGTCGGAACCCGGAATGATACAAACGGGCATATAGCTGAATAGTTACGTGTCCATCAATAGAGGATAGTGCGAAATTCTCCTCCCCGACTACAGCCTTACGGCTCCTCTTCGTAAATGTGCCCTTCGTAATTGTCTTTAAAGACGTTGTTCAGCAAAGTGGGGCGGGCGCTGCTGAGGATGCTGATACCGTATCCCTGGTTTCCTCCGAATTTATTCCCCCGAATAAATCCACCCGACTGAGTTAAAATTAAGCTGACCCCATCCCCGTTGTTACGATTGATTTCGTTTCGCTCCAAAGTCGGTTTTGCTTTATCCAGTATCTCAATACCGTCTCCCAAATTATCCTGCACCACATTTTCTTTAATGGTAGGGTCGGCAAAATTAGCGATTTTTATCCCCCCGGTTTTATTCCTGGAGATGAAATTTTTTCGCACAATCCCCCGGGAATGATCCCGAAAGTAGATGCCGCCCTGCTCATTGGAAAGCACCTGGTTTTCTTCAATAATCGGCTGAGAATACTCCGTTAACTGAATACCCAGTTCCCCGTTCAAGCTGATTTCATTCTTTCGAATATTTCCGTTAAATCCCTGCCCGGAAAGAAAGATTCCGTTTTCAGCATTTTCACTAATCACATTTTCTTCCAGATGGGGATGGGCTTTGTCAAAAATCCATATCGCGGTAGTGGTGTTTTTCTGAACCCGGTTGTTTTTTAAGGTCGGGTAAGCAGCGTGTTGGATGGTAATTCCGATAGTGTTATCCGTGATGTCGCAATCCTGTACTTCACCGCCGGAACGATCCTGAAACAACAGCGCCCGGTAATTTCCGGTTAGTTGACATTGCTGGATGACCCCGCTACTTTTATTTAAAAAATGGATTCCGTTCCCTTTCTTCTGAGTTGATTTGTCAATGCGAGCGCCCTTTAAGGAACAATTACGAAACAGTAGTTCCCCCGCTTCCACCCGAATGATATCCGCCCCCAATTCCCCGGTGTGTTCCATGCCAATTCCGACAGCGGTTAGTTTTCCCCCGTTACGAATGGCAAAGATTGGAGAAGCGCTATCACTTACCAGGAGCGTTTGGGCGGCGCCTTCACCGCGCAATTCCAGCGGTTTATCAATAATTAACGGTGAAGAAATTTTAAAAATTCCACTGGCAAGGTGAATGATACTATTCGGTTTCGCCGCCGCAATTTGGTCGGAAATAATCTCGGTTGGTTTTAGAACCACCCGGGGTGGTTCCGGTGGTGGTACGGTTTGCTGCCGACGTCTTCTGTTCTGCTGCTCCTCTGCCCGGGCAACATCCGCCAATCGTTCACGGATAATGGAGGTGTCCGGGAAAATGGATTGGGCTTGTTGATAGAGGTCCCGTGCCGCTCCGAATTGCTTTAGGTCGAGCAGGGAGTCGGCAGCAGACAGGAGCTGCGAAAAATGCGTTTTGTTCGATAACTCCGTATCTGCCCGTTGCTGTAATTCGTTGAGATACCGCTCTGATTGCCGCAATTGTTCCAATACATAAGCGTCATCGGAACGATAGTTTAATGCTTCCTGGTAGTAGGAGATGGCTTCCCGGTAATCATGTTTCCGAAAAGAGAGGTCTCCCTCATTGACAAAGCGAGTAAAGAATCGATTCTGTTGCACCTTCTTGGCATAAAAACGGTAGCCAAAGACTCCCCCGATGCTCAACAAGATCAGTGCCGCTGCCAACCAAATCCATACCGGTTTCCGGGCTTCTACGACCATATCTCTGGAAGTGCGAACGCCTTCCGGCATCGGAGTCGTAATAAATGGTTGATGACAGTTCTGGCATACGGCGCCGGCCAATATTGCCTCAGGCGGCAATTCGTTGTTGGTGCCACATGAGGGGCATTTCACAATGGTTAAGGGCTGTGCGGATGGGAGCGGCGGCTTCTTCGGGGACTCCGCTTCAGGAAACACCGCCGGGGGCGTTTCTTCGGGGAAAGTCCTTTCCTGCGAAGCCTCTAAGGAGGTTTCCCGGGAAGGAGGCTCTGCTTCGGTGATCTGCGGCGGTGTGGTTTCTTTTGCGGCGGAAGCAACATCTTCTCCCGGTTCCTGCTGAAGAACATCTTCCGATGGTACGGAGAGCGACGGTTCGGGAGAAGGCGGCGGCGGGATACTTTCCGCCGGTAACGACTCCGGTTGTGGTGCCACCTGTTCAGTCGTCAATGGAGAATGACAATGGAGACATTGAGATGTCCCTGTCTCCAGATCGGTAATCAATACTTCATTATTGGTGTTACATGCAGGACAAACCACGGTGGTAAAAGCGTCGATTGCCGTGGCTGTACGTTCAATGCCGGTAATCAATGCCGAACCACAATTACTGCAAAATGCAGTACCAACTTTCAGATCAATCATTAATGCTTCGTTATAACTGGCGCATCTGGGGCAGAGAACAGTGGTAAAGGCATCCCATGCCCGGGACGATTTTTCCAGTTCTTTTCGAATTACATGTTGAAACAAGGTCGCATGAAAATCACTGACGGTTTGATAACGGGTATTGGGATAAACCGACATAGCCTTAAGTAAAGCGTTCTCAATTTCCAGGGGAATGTTTTTTCCCAATCGAGAGGGACGAGCGAGGGTATCTCGTTTCATGCGGGAAATAGCATCTGGAGGCGTCCTACCGGTAATGGCGGCGTAAATAACGGCGCCCAGGGAATATACATCGGACCAGGGACCGATAAATCCGTCCGTCTGGTAGAATTCCGGCGATGCAAACCCCGGCTTTAGTATAAGCGGTAGTTTGTTCACATGCTGGAAAAGGGAATAGGAGGTATAATTGAAGTTGATCAGACAACCTTCGCTGTTATTTTGTACCAGAATATTGTCAGGATGTATATCATGGTGCAGCAATCCGTTTTCATGGAAGGATTGCAGAGCTTCCATCACCGGCATCAGAATTTTGACAATTAAATTCAGGGAGATCTGTCCGCCGTCTTTTTCAATAAATGTGGAAAGATGTTCTCCCTCAATATATTCCAGAACCTGGTATGCGGTTTCCGGGGTACGAATGATTTCCAGAACGCGTGCAGAGCCCGGTTGAGGTGGATTTTTCTGCAACGCCATTCCTTCTTCAATAAATCTGCCCAACCCCAGGTTAAAGTCTAAAGAAACAGATTCTTGCTGTTTAGCGGACCGCTGTCGGTAATAGCGAACGAAAAAACTTTGCGGAGAAAATTCTTTTACAATTCGTTTCTGTTGTTGCTCAATATCATAGGCAATATAATTGACATAGCAGTGGTCTTCATAAACCACCCGCCCGATGAGAAACCGATCGGCTAAAACCGTTCCGGGAGGAAAATGATGCGGGGAAATCGGTTTGGAAGTCACTTTCCAATTGCAATAGGGGCATATCGGGGCTTTACCCTTTTCTGCCATGCATCCCATGCATAAGCGGTCAAAGTCCATCTTATACCCCACCGTAAAAACAGCTTTTTCGTGTAAATATAAATGCTTTTTGATTGGTGCGCATCATATTATTCGGAGAAATGAACTTCGTGTTTTACAATCACAGACAAAAATTATCCCGTTATCGAATGCTCCCGCAAAAGTAGATAATATTCGGTAAAAATTCTATCAATAACAAAATGCTTTGTAAGACCATATACCGGCTGCATCTACAATCAATAGAATGTTCTTCCTGGACCACGTTGTTTAACAATTCGCCAAAAACTTGGAAAAATTTAGTAAAAACTATCCTTTAGGGATAAAAAAAGGTCTGGTAAAATACCAGACCCCCATCTCATTATTCTAAAACCGATTGTTCGCTCAACCCGATACCGAAAGACAAAAGACCGGAACGAATTTCTAACGATTTTCCGCCCATAAATTAGAAAACACGGATAAAAACCCGTTCCCGTTAACCGGCGGGTTCGGTAGCTGCGCTCTGTTTACCCAATTCGCTATCGAGCATATATAAACCGACCCCATCATCTTTAATGAGTTTTAGCTTGTCAAGGATTATCTGAATTTGATTTTCTTCTTCCAATTGCTCATCGACAAACCAACGAAGAAGATTCAGGGTACGGTAATCATTTAATTCGGTTGCCAGGGCGGTTAGTTGATGGATGGATTCAGTTACTTTTTTTTCGTGTTTTAAGGCGGTTTCAAATAAGCTGGTATAGGATGGAAAATCGTGTGACGGTTTTTCCACTGCCGGCGAAATTGCCTTTCCTTCCGCTTCATTTACATAACGGAAAATTTTGAGCATGTGCATTCTTTCTTCATCCGATTGTTTGTAGAAGAAGTTAGCAGTGCCAATAAAACCATTTTGTTCACACCAGGAAGCCATCGCCAGGTAATAAGCCGAGGCATAAGCTTCCATCGCTATTTGTTCATTTAATGCCTGATTGATTTTCTCCGGTAACATTTTTTCCTCCTTTGTTTTATTCCGTTTGGTATGATGATGTAAACCGGCTTCGGTTACACAATCGATAATTGTTTTTGATTAACATAACTTCTCTTTTTTAATATACAAACAGATTTCACCCGGTAAAATCTATCATTTTATTTTCGCTGTCAGTCACAAGCCAACGAAAAATAAAGCCCAACTGCATCCTGCCGATAACAGATTAAGTATTGTTATGAATTTTGGGAATAGAGCCTGGAAGAGAAGTAAATGGTAAACTCCGCACCGTTCATCTAAAACACGTGGTATGGTAGATAATGATCCCGGAACATATTCGGCATAAATTGAGAACGATTGACAGCATCGCCACCCTTCCGCATATTGCGACCGAAATTTTAAGCATGATGCGCAATAATAATGCTACCATGCGGCACATTGCCGTTGTGATTGAACAAGACCCCTCGGTGACCGCCAAAATTTTGAAAGTTGCCAATTCCCCGTTATGGGGCTACAGCGGACGGGTGGAGAATGTTCAACGGGCGTTGGTAATGTTAGGTCTTAAACAGGTTTCCAATATCGTGATTGCCATCAGTCTCTACAGCACTTTTGCCAAACTGAAGCCCAACCCGTTTTTCGATCGGGCAAAATTTTGGCTGCATTCGGTGGGCACTGCCCAGGTTGCCCGGAAATTTACTTCCCAAATCGGGTTGCATTTCCATGGAGAAGAATTTGTCGCCGGATTGCTTCATGACCTGGGGAAAATGGTATTGGATCAATTCTGGGGGGATTTATTCCAGGAAATTATTCAGGAAGCGCGGGAAACATCTCAACCGATTTTTTCGGTCGAACAGAAACGACTGGGCTGTTCTCATGCCGAAATCGGAGCGTATCTGTTGCAAAACTGGAATTTCCCATCCTCAATTGTAAACGTTCTGGCTTACCATCATACCCCCCAATTATCGGAAGGATACCGGGACCTGGTGGGAGTGATTCATATTTCCGAGATACTTTGTGAGCTTTGGGGGGTGGGATTTGATGAGGACCTTGAGTCCTCTTCTCCTTATGATAACCCCAGTTGGCAATTTCTCCGGCAACATTCCCCGAAACTTTCGGTTTTTGATCTGGAGCGATTTGTATTTGAGATGAATACTGAGATGGATAATGCGCAATTATTTCTAAATCTTGTAAATGAATAACGGTGGATGAGGCTATGGAAGTTTTCAATATAACTACAGAATTATATCCGCAAACCATGAAGCTTTCGGATGATACCTTCCGCCATCTGAGTGATTTTGTCTATAAACAAAGTGGGATTTTAATCGGGGAAAGTCAAAAGTATTTGCTGGAATCTCGTCTCATTAACCGAATTAAGACGGTAAATCTCTCCTCGTTTGAAGCGTATCTGGAGGCTCTGAGAAATAAAGAGACGTATGAAAAAGAAAAGCACTTTTTGTTTGATGCTGTGACCATTTCCGAAAGTTCTTTTTTTCGAGATATCCAACAGACGCAGGCACTGAGAGATGTGGTTCTCCCGATGTTGTTCGATAATCTAATAAAAACGGGGAGAAAAGGATTCCGAATCTTAAGTGCTGGATGCGCTGCCGGAGAAGAACCCTATTCTCTGGCGATGGTACTACTTGAGCATTTCGATTCCTTCCTCTCCCGGTTAACAACAAAGATTCTGGCGATTGATATCAGCCAGAAAAATCTGGAACGAGCCCATGAAGCCCGGTACCGTGAGTTTTCAATAAAGAATGCTCCCGAAGAATATCTCCGTAAATATTTTGTACAACAGGGGGGAATGTACCAGGTAAAAAAGAATATTCGAAAGATGATTGAATTTCGAATCGCCAACCTGATTGATCCCGTTTTAATGGCGGAATTGGGGAAATTTGATCTGATTCTTTGTCGAAATGTGCTGATTTATATGGACAGGTCTGCGAAAATTCAAGTGGTTAAAACCCTATATGATATGTTAAATAGTCCGGGATATTTCTTTATCGGTCAATCAGAATCATTACACGGCATTTCCCAGGCATTTAAACTGCAATTGTTTAATAAAGCAATTGGCTACAAAAAAGAATAATTAGAAATCGATGTCAATCATAGTTGATAGAAATGGCTGGGCCTTCCAAAATAACGCCTCTGGCTGCCGCTTTGAAATATGAACGCATGCGGGACATGGCGCCCCGGGTGATTGCCCGGGGGAGGGGATTCCAGGCGAAACGGATTCTTTCCAAAGCAACAGAACATAACATCCCAATCATTGAAAATAAAGACCTCATCAATATTTTAATGCAGATTAATGAGAATGATCCGGTTCCGGAGATTGTCTACAAAACCGTGGCGGAAATCTATTTGTTTATCCGTCAACTGGAAGAAAACGGCGGTTAAAAATGAGGAAAACGTTCTTACATCTTCTGCTGTTCATGATGCTTTTTTTACTGGCGTTCAGTTGCGGTGGTAGTAAACATACCATTCCCGATCAACCATTACCCATCGGGTTTATTCCTTTTCCAACCGAAAACCTCAGCGGATATCTCCCGGAGTTAAATCACCGTTTGGAATTGGCACTTGCCAGTAGCGGCGCTTTTCAGGTGGTAGAACTGCAACCCAATCCCGGTTACTTCGCCTTAGATGAACTGGTGCAACGGTATGGCAAATCCGTCTCAACAGCTTCCCTGCCGGATAGCAGCACAGGTGATACCCTTGCCAGGCAAACAGAGACCCTTCCCAACCGGGCAGGAAAAAATGATACAGCAATTGCATCCGAAACCCGGCAGTTGCCTGAATGGGTATTAACCGGGCGGTTTATTCAGGAGACCGAGCATGTTGTTAGAGGAACGCGCATACCGTTCGTTTTATATAAACCGGCGGTGATATTGCAATCGGAACTGGAAGTGCGGTTGTTTAACCGCCGGGAGAAACGCTGGAAAGATATCCGACGAATAAAAGCAAGTGTGCGCCGCGCCGGAAGCTGGCAAGTGATTGAGTTTGATCCCTCACACCCTTCCCTGGCGGTGGATGCCCCCGCCCGAGCGCAATTGCGGGAAGCTTTATATGATGATCTGTATCGAAGATTGAATCATTGGCTGGAAAATATGGTTCGGGAAAGGCAATAGATAGAACAACCCATCGGATGACCGGGTGAAAAGCTCCCGGTGAACCGGGTTCATCCCATTCCCGGGAAAATTTACTCATCCCCTATTCGTTTGATAATCATCAATGTCATATCATCGGAGAAATTGTCGGAATCAAGGAATTGCCGTAATTCATTTAACAGCAAGGCGCCTAACTTTTTCGGCGGCAGATGAGCATTTTTCTTTAAGATTCCCATCAGTTGTCTGTTGCCGAACAGTTCATTTTCTTTGTTCCGACTTTCGATTAACCCATCGGAAAACATCACAAGGGTATCTCCCGGGGAAAATTTAATTTCAGCTTCTTCAAATTCAAATGAATCCATGATTCCGATCGGTAGCCCGCCGGATTTCAATTTACGGATCGTACCGTCTTCTTTAATGAGAATGGGTGGGATATGGCCGGCATTTACATATTTAAACCGATGGGTATGATAATTCAGATTCCCCCAAAAAAAGGTGGCAAACATATCCTCTGAAGTGTAGAGATAAAAATGATTGTTCACTTTTTTGACCACCTCTTTGCAAGAGTCTATCTCATTGGCATAGGCATGAAGCGATGCATGCAGGTTGGCAGACAATAAAGCCGCCGGGATGCCTTTACCGGAAACGTCTGCTATCACAAAAGACATGGTCCGTGGAAAGGGAAAAAAATCGTAATAATCCCCGCCGACATATTTAGAGGGCTGGTTAAATGCAAAGGTTGAATAACCGGGGAGCTGGGGCACTTTTTTGGGGAGCAGTTGACGTTGAATTTCGACCGCCCGGTTGATTTCTTCTTCCAATCGGTGGTTTTCTGTCACTTCACTCTCTTTAAGAGCGTTTTGTACGGCAAGAGAAATAAAATCCGCCATAATACTTAAATAAGTCGTGTCTTTCTGATCGAATTCCCCGAATTTTTTGTTGACAACCTGTAAACATCCGTTGGGATTGCCCTCACGATTACATATCGGGACCATCAGAAATGATTTTGCTACAACCTGCCCAAATTTTACAATCTCTTTGTTTTCTTTCAGCAGGGGATGATCATACGGCTCATTCACATTAACCACCTTGCCGGTTTGGATGACATACTCAACGAAACCATCCTTTAACGGTTGACGAATTTGTTTGATATATTCTCCCCATACAAAGTAAGTATGAATTTCATCCCGCTGATCATTCAACAGGTAAAAAACCGTATACTCAACTTCCAATACCCGTTTGATTTCTTTTAAAATAAGAATCAGTTGTTTCTCTAACTGATGGGTGGAATTTAGCAGACGGGTCAGACTTAACACCGCTGCTAATTGCCGGGATAATTGTTGAGTATAATAAAACTTTGCCATGTACCTGTCGGTATCATCGGGCATTGAAACGGGGGCTGCGTGATTTATCAACATTTTATCACTCTTCTGTTTACCGGTGAATTTCATTATTCTGTTTGTTTTTCAGAGGAGGAGGATGGGGGGAATTTCTCAATTAAATTCAATAGAGATAAAACTTTCCTGGAAAAATTGATCGGTGTCACAATGGGGGAGTCTTAAATCGGTCGGGCGATGCCTGACAGCATTGATGCACGCGCCGGAAATTCAACCGGCATTTGTGGATTGCAGAAAAGAACCATGTCGGAAGGAAAGCGGTCAGGGTTGTTCAAAATAAGAACTCTCTTGCACCTCAACCTGGTTTTTATGTCTGCCAGCAAAAAAGCTATGTAGTTTTTTGATGAGCATGGGCAGCAGGAACATAAAAGCTAATGCGAGGATACTCCAGGTGGGTAAATTCAGGGCGTATCCCAATACCGCCATCAGAAAATAGCGCGGTGCTCTTCCCGTTACCAGCGAAACCTCATATTTCCAGAATGGGTAGTGGCTGGTAAAGGATAAAAATTTAAAAGGGTAAAATGGTATGGGGAGCATATTGGCAAGGGTTAAAACACCAAAGGGCCATTTTTTAAAATAGTAAATGGATTTTTGATATAATTGCTTATCTTCAAACCGGGAGCGTACTTTTTTATGATTCAGCAATGGCACCAGCAACAGAAAGTCCAGGATACTGGCGATTCCGCCTCCGGCTAATGCAGTTCCGGTAACCACCCAGGGACGATAAAATTTTGAGACATATAACAAAGCAGGTTCTATCGGGAAAAACGAAATTAAAAAATGGGAAGGAACTGCATACATGGCGAAAAATATTAATCTCTTTTCCTGGGGGATGGTTTTGTATAACACGACTGCAATAATGGCGAGTATACTCACCAGCAACAAAAAAGCTACTAATTGGAGTGAGAATGATTTGGGATGGTAACGTTGTTGCATGCCTATCTTCCCTGAATTAAGTTAATCTTTATAAATATTCCCAATATAAAACAAAATAAACAGTTTTCTTACCAAGTCAACTAAAATTTGTTTCACACTTTCATACTTTCACCCAACAAAGCCACTCCGGGGGGCTTTTGAATATCGGAAACTGAAAACAGAATCCGTAAGGAATATATTACAAAATTCAGTGAAAAAAAATGCTCAGTTTATAACGAACCGGGTTCCGGTTGAAAGGTGTTTGGGTTCAGGGCGGATAAATAGCTTAAGAGACGGTAACTATTCAACCACGAAGTTTTCAGAAAAGGAATTCAAGGGAAAAGAAGGAAAGTAACGACTCCGGTGGTTATACCGCAACGAACAGATGGTTATCTCTTTCACGCTGCGGCCGCCGTTGCGTAGCCGCTGCCATCATTGCGGTAAAGAAAAAGTTTTGATGCCAAAAACAGATTTCTACAGGAACTCTTTCTTCTCGGCGTCCTAAATAGCTACTACCTGAATAGTTACAATTTTTTCATATCCTCAAAGGCCTCTGTGCGCTCTGGTGCAAAACAACTGAACAGTTACAAGAGCCGTAGTCATTATCCACCGCCCGCAATGTTCTCTTATGGGAAAAAGGCACGGAGAGACCGAAGAGAAACGTAGCAGATGATCGGGAGACCCGTATGACGAACCGAAAAGATGTCGTAATCTCATTGGTTCATTTCCTGTTGAGCCATTTTAAATGGCTGGCAGTTTTGCTGGGCGTCGGTTTAACAATACACCTGCGTCATTTTTTCGTTCTCTATGCAGATCAATTGGTGTTGTTGACCTACCAGCACCTGCGCTTAATTTTCTTTTCCATGCCGCCGGCAATTTTGCTTGGTGTGGTCACCGGGGTAATTATCTACCGACATCGCCGGAGAGCCGCCCTGGTAATTGGCATCGCCGGGATAATGATAACCATTCCCTCCATTGCGTTATTTGGTGCCATGATTCCTTTGCTGGCGCCGTTGGGTGCCGGGGTAGGAACAGCGCCGGCGGTGATTGCTCTTGTGTTATACAGCCAGCTCCCCATCATTCGCAACACCTATGTGGCGCTCCGCAACATACCAGGTGCAGCGTTGAAAGCAGCCAGGGGAATGGGGATGACCGAGTGGGACATATTAATCCGGGTCAGAATCCCCCTGGCATTGCCGGTGATTTTGGCCGGTATCCGCACCGCAGTTGTGCTGGGAGTGGGAGTGGCTGCCGTGGCAGCGTATATCGGCGGGGGTGGTTTGGGACGGTGGATTTTCGACGGTATCCGGCGAACTTACCCCGACATGCTCTTAGCTGGCGCATTTGCGGTCTCCATCCTGGCTATCTGTTTGGATTTTCTCCTTGCCATGCTGCAACGTTTTCTGACACCTTACCCCCTTCAGGAAAAACGGAAATGAGTCCCAAGGCTTCCCCCGGTAATCTCCTTCTCGAACCGCTCGGAACTTCTGTAAACTTTTCCCGGTATTATCTCCCCCTTCCAAACCACCTAATGAAACCACCGCGAATGACGAACATGATAAAAGCATTTTGTTCTTAAAGGGAATTAAGGGCTGTATCAAGGATGATACCAATGATGAAATGCTGGTTACCTCACCATCAGTTTTCTCACCCATCCTGGTATGATGCCTTCGGGAAACATTTCATAAATTTTTGTGGGATTCATAAGCTCTTGTTTCTACCCACCCATTTCTCCGAACTCATCCCCTCTTTCCCACCTCGTTTACCAGGAGGAGGGGAATGAAAGGGAGAGAGTTGAATATTCAGCTTCTAAAACGTTATCAAAGCTTCTACAATCCTGCAAGGAATGATGAAATGAAATGCTTAGATTGTTGGTTCTTCACCTTGCCTCCAGCCTCATTCTTGATTTCCCTTTCCATCGGTCGCAAATAAGGAAGCAGTGGAAATATGGCGAATACAGTTCAGATAATTAATCCTTCAATTGATAGTCGATGGATGCCGTTTATTTTAAAACATCGCCACGGGGCAATTTATCATCATCCCCTCTGGAAGGAATTAATTACCCAAACTTGTGGATACGAACCGTTTTACTTGGTGTTGGAACGGCGGAAGAAGATTCGGGCTGCCCTTCCATTTTTCGGAATTCAACAACCAGCCGCCGGGAACCGTATGGTCTCTTTGCCCCATTCTGACTTTTGTGACCCATTGGTGAAGTCAAACCGGGATTTTGAACAGTTAATGATGGAACTTCTGCATTATTTAAAGATGCACCGTATTACCTATCTGAAGTTTAAAACGCGCCATACCCAGATAGATTTGCCGGACTTTGATCTTCAGCAAGTACGCACCAACACTCTCCGGGTGTTGGAGCTGGAGAAGATTCCGGATGAGGCGTTGCCGGGAGTTGCCTCCTATCGCGAAGAACCGCTTCCGGAGGTTCCCGTTACGTTCCATTTTGCCACAGAAGAACGGGAGATGCGTCTGTTCTATCATTTCTATACGTTAACCAGGCGCCAGCATCAACGAACGGTAAAACCCTACAAATTCTTCAAGAATGTATGGCAACTTTTTTATCCCCAAAACCTGCTGACCGTATTACTTGGCTACCGCGGCGAAAAACCGGTAGGCGGGATGATGCTGTTCCGCTTTAAAGATACCGTTTCGTACCTGTATGGTGGTTTTGACACCACGATGGAAAAATTTCGTACGGATGAGTTGTTGTTGGGGGAAAGTATCCGCTTTGGAAAACAAAGAGGATATCGTTTTTATGAAACCGGTAAAAGCGTGATTTTGAGTGAAGGGCAGGAAGCACTGCTCCGGGAGATGGGAGCAGCACAAGTTCCGGTACAGGAACTCACTTATACCCGCCTTAGAATGGTCAACAAGCATCAAAAAGTTTTCCATTCCCGCTTAAAAAATAAACCCAATGGCAATTTACCGGATATCATATTAACCCTCCGAACCCGGGAAAAGATGAAGTAAAGCACCGGGAGGCAGAGAGGCGCTTGGGAGGATTCATACCCAGGCTCTTAACTTTCGGCAGTCATGTTCGGCGTCCATTAAACCGCAGATTTTGCACTGCTCCAGGTCCTTTGCCTCGGGAAGATCGGTTCGTTTGATAACATATAAAATTGGGATGGTCTTCGGTTCCCCCGCTTTAAATTTCGGGATGGAGTCCATTTCCGGTTTATTCCGGTTCTGGTTGAACCAGTAGAATTTAAAAATGGACTTTCCCTCATTATCCCTGATATTGTCCGAGATAAATTCAAACAGGGTGCGGGCATAGGTGTACCATAGCTTCGCCGAATCCACACCGCCGATTGGCAAAATCCGGATAACACTGACCGGGAATTCCAGGGGGGCTAATTTTTCCTTCGGAGACGTTACCTCGGTGAAGGTTCCGAACAACCGGTTCAAACTGAAGTAAGGGTTTTGGCAGACAATCCCTTTAAAATAATCGATATTTATCATCCATGCCTTTCCGTTCTCATCCGGTTCAAGCGATCGTTTATGTTCAAACCGCAGGTAAAAGGCATTCAGCACCCGGGCAATCATACCGGGTTTATTTTCCCCGTAAGAGCAGCAGAAAATTCTGGCATGCATGGCATCGGGATTGATTACCTCGGATGCCGATGCCGGGGGAACAGCGTTGGTGCAGTAATAATTACGGGCGTGCCAGAGTTCCCGGTCGGATGAGTCTTCTGGCTGGGAATCTTCCGGGCGGGAGAGGCGGTTTTCATTACTGGCTATGATATAATCCTGAAAAGCCGCTATCCGGCAATGATTCATCCCCGGGCAGGCATAGCAGCCTTCTGTGCCGTCTTCCCCGATATCCAACAGCACCTGTTTAAACTCGGTAATTTGATTGCGTTTTCTTCCTTCTCGTTTCGTTAGCAGATCAATTACATCCGGCACGCCGGGAAACGGCGGCTCCGGCACCGCTTTTAGCCGATTTTTGAGCAGCTCTTCTTCCATATTTTCATATCTGGCGTCGGGATCCATCTCCTTCTCGGCGTAAGAGTTCCCATCATTGGCAAATACCCG
The DNA here is from genome assembly GCA_964471235.1 of uncultured Calditrichaceae bacterium. Lineage (GTDB taxonomy): Bacteria > Calditrichota > Calditrichia > RBG-13-44-9 > J075 > CAYYGL01. The sequence goes on along the minus strand of CAYYGL010000030.1, from coordinate 8,732 downwards.
GGTCACCAGACTTTCCTGCCCGGAATTTTCCTGAAATATGGGAGAGCTCTCATCAATCGGCACCAGGGCGGCATAACCGGAAAGGGAAAATCCACGGGTTTCGGCATCGTCTAACGTGATTTTGCGAAGGTAGAGGAACGAAGGGAGATGGGGGATGGCATTTGTGCTGTCGGTTCGATGCGCCTGCCAGAGCCTTTTAATAATATTTGAGGAGGGGGGCACAAAGCTTAACCCGGCAAGACGGTTCAGGTAATTGGTTAATGCGCCCGGTCGATTGGGCAGGCATCCGCAGATTTCAATGAATTGATCCGCTCGTGATTTTTTCTTTAACGATTTTTTGGATAGGGACTGTTCATGCCGCAATAAACTGTTGCGGGCGCCCACAATGATCTGTTCGGTGTCGGAAAGAGAGTCGATGATGGTTTCTCCCATAATCTCGCGGGTATAATGATCGAACCGGGCATGGGCAGGGTAGCTGTTGGAGATCGCCAGCGGCTCCTGATAGAGTTTCCCCATGGCATTATAATACCGGGAGACATCTCCCAAAAGCTGCAATTCCCGCTCCTCTCCCCGGGAAGTACATAGCAGGAGCATGGGCATCAGAAATTCTTCCTTCAGCCGTTTTTTAAGCCGCTCCACGGAGCGAATTGTACGCGGTAATAACAGCCGTAATTTATTCATCTCATCGTGATCGATAATCATAATATGGGGGCGGTGCCGGGCAATACAGGCTTCAATTGCCATGGTATCCACATCATTAATCAGCCGGGTTTTAATTTTCAACCCGGTACAGCAATCGGCATCCTCAATCGGATGGGGATAGCTGCTGCCGGTAACGTAAGTCGCCTCCCAATACCTGTCAAATACCTCATCTTCCCCGGTCCGGGCGTCTTTCAGAACCGGATAGCCGCTTTCCTGTTCCGGGGAAATGACGATGATGGCAACATTCTGTTTAATAGCTTCTGCTTTTTCGGCATACGATCCGGGCAGGTAGCCCCACAGGGTCTCTAACATGTAGTGATTGGCTTTGCTGTTGCCGAGGATGAGCACCCGGGGGAGTTCCCCTTGCTTCAGCACGCTTTCAATGGAACGAATTTTCAGAATTGCCGCCCATAAGCGGTTGCCCATGGTGTGTCCCTGGTTTTGCTTGGGATACACCAGCACAATCCGCCGGTGCCGGGCACGGTAAGTATAAAAGGAAATCTGGTCGCTTCGCCCGATGCTGATGATGGCATTGATACCGGAACGGGCTGCCCGCTCGAAGTTCATCTGAACACTTTCTTCGTCCGGCACCATGCTGATGAGCAACTTGGCTCTCTCCAGGTTAATCCGGGGGCTGATGAACGGTTCCCGGGCATTTCCCACCACTACCGGTACCAAAATCCGTTTCTCCGGGCGAATCAGATTGCCATCCGGGTCTTTACTGACATACAACCGGCGCCGGGCGCTTACCACCCCAAAGGTTCCCAGAAGATCATTTTGACCCGCATAAATGACCTCTGCCGGATCCTGCTCCACCACCACCGCATGGGTGCAGATATATTCCAGCCGGATATCCGGTGTGATCACTTCCATAAAATATTTTTTCCGGTTGGGATCCTGGATGAAAAACTGCCCCACTTCCCGGTCGACCACCCGTTTCCCCAGGCTGCCAAATCCGAAAAATACCGTGTGAGATTGAATCGCCATTAACAGATTGGAAAGGCGCTGCTCGAAGTATTCCCCAAATGTGGTGTCCGGTTTGACCACTGATAACGCTAAGGGACTGAACCAGGCGAAGAAAACTCCCAGCGCCAGAACAAATTCGTCTGCCTGGGTGATCATGCTCAGGATAACGGTTTGTTTGGCTGCGTAAAAAATGATCGGTATCACCAATAAGATAAGGCTGATTGCCAGTCCCCCGGGCAGCAAAAAGGGATGTTTAAGCAGCATCGCCCAGTAAAAATGCCGTAAATATCGATAGGTGTTTCGAATTAATCCCCAGATATCCCTTTCGTGAAATGTGACCGGTATGAGCACCGCATTCATCAACCGGTTCCCCAGGCAGGGCCATAAAAAGAAGATCAAACCGTTTAAAATCGCACAACTCAGCCAGGAGAGCATCTGCATGCGGATATGCAAATCGTTATAAAAGAAATTGTTATGAAAAAAAATCTCATCCGGTAGCAAAGAAATGGCACTATTGCCGAATTGCAGCAGCACCCATCCTTCCAGTACGATGGCGGAAAAAAACAACAGGAACAGGGTGATGGCATCAAACCAGACCCATCGTTCCCGATATTTCCGGCTGCGGGGTGCCTCTGCGGCGCGCACTTCCCGGGATGGGCTGTGGCGGGCATTGAATATAATGATTACAATGTAGAAAAGGATACCAGCGGCAACAGTGAGCTGTATTAGATCCCACATCCCTTTGTTGATAAAAAAAGTTTCTGCTAATGTCCGGGGAAATAAGAGCAGAATCAACATCACTAATCCCAGGCTCCGGATTATAACCAGGATCGTCTCTACCCACTCCAGCCAGGGAGCAATGGCTAACAGGGAAGGAACCCAAAGCAACAACAAAAAACCAAGTAACAGGAGAATATGCCAAATGGAAACCCCGATAGCGTGCTTTACTGAAATATGGGGAAAAAGCAGAAGACCGCATCCCATGGAGATAATCGCAACAACACATACCGGGAAGACAAACAGGAAAAAAATGAATTTCGAAACATCCCACTTTCTGCGCAAGGGATACTCAATGGGCAAATGGGTTGGGGGAATTCGAAAGCCGAAGAAGTTAAATGTGCCGTTCATAACCGTCAATCAATTTAGTCATCTTAACTATTCAAATGGTTCGCACTGAAGCAGAATCGGAAGAGTTTACCCACTTAGAATGATTTATGCAAAAAGAAATCATCTTTTCCCGGAAAGCCGGGAGGCTGTTTGTTGCCCCCGGTCGGTTGGTTCATTTTCCGGCGGGAAAAATTTGCAAATACAACACAGATAAACTATATTCTTTTATGGTAATGTTCGTAAATCGATTGTCGGAATCATTCAGAGCCCCTGCATCAAAATAGCTAAATATCGTCTCCTTCTATCGTTCCGAAGTCGCTTCATGCCAGGGGATGTCCGTAATTGACTCAAAATAAAATGGAAATACTAGTATGAAGTCATCCATCAAGCTGCTTAAACAAACCGGGTTGAAGTATAAATTCATCCTGTTGACCATCACCACCATTGTGATGACAGTTCTGATTGGCAGTCTTGCTCTCCATAGTTGGATTTCCATCAACGGCGCTTATTCTCCGCTTTATCTGCTGGTAGTTGCCGGATTCTATATTTTGATTGGCGTCGGGGGCACCTTTGCCATTTCCCGGTATATGATCCAACCGGTGGTATACCTGACCGAGAAAGTCTATGACGTAAAGCAGGGGAATCTGGATGTGCAAATTGCCGTGGAGCCGCGTAAATCTCGCATGGATGAGATGGACCGTTTGTTTGAAGGGTTCCAGCACATGGTAACCCATTTAAAGCGGACCATCGAAGAGTTGACTCATGCCAAGGAAAAGGCGGAACGGGTTTCCCAGGAATTGTTTAACAGCAAAAGTCGACTGGAAGCAATTTTTAACGGCATTTCCGATGGAATCATGATCCTGGATAAAGACTACCGGATCATCGGCGCCAACCCGGTGATCGAAGGGTTTATGAGTCGTTCTATGAAAGAGATTATTGGGCAGCACTGCTATACCATGTGCAACGGTACCAATCAGCATTGCAGTTTCTGCCGGGCGAATGAGACGTTCCAATGCGGGGAACATGTCAGTTCCTATTGTACCAAGAATCTCACCGAAAACGGGCAGGAACGAATTCTGGAGATACATGATTTTCCGTTGTATAACGAAGCCGGTGAAGTGGAGCAGATTATCGAATATGTAAAAGATGTTACCGATGCCGTACAGATGCAAGCCCGGCTGGAGAGTTCTCACCGGCTGGCAGAGATCGGTGAAATGGCAGCCAAGGTGGCGCATGAGGTGCGGAATCCGTTGAACGCCATTAAAGGGGCAACTCACTACCTGCAAAGCTGCATCACCGATTCGGAAATGGGGAGCTATATTCAATTAATCGAAGAACAGGTAGAACGGGTAAACCATGTGGCGACGGAGTTGTTGGATTTGTCTCGTCCATTAAAACCGGCGTTTCAACCGGGGCGGATGGAGCAGGTGATTGAAAAGGCGCTGGTTATTACCCGCAACCAGTTGAATGAGAAAGCGATTCACGTCATTCAGGACGTAGACCCCCGGCTGCCGGAAATTCCACTGGATGAATTCCAGATGGAACGAGCTCTGGTGAATTTAATCCTGAATGCCATTGATGCCATGGATGTGGGAGGAAATTTACGAATTAAGGCGTTTCCGGAATATTCCGGCAATGGGAATTGGGAAGGGAATTCCGCAATTCGGTTAAGCATCCGTGATGATGGCTGCGGTATCGAATCGGTGCAGTGTGATGAGATTTTTAAGCCGTTTTATACCACCAAAACCCGGGGCAGCGGTCTGGGATTGACCATCGTCAAAAAAATTGTGGAACATCACCAGGGAAAGATTGAAGTCCACAGCCTTTATGGCCAGGGAACGGAAATTCAAATCACTTTACCCCTCCATCCAAAGAAACATGAAGACACGAAACACTATCTTAGTCATTGATGATGAGCCGGCCATCTTAAAAGTGATGGAGGCTAACCTGCGAAAAGAGGGCTATTCCGTTTCCACGGCGGAAAACGGTTTTATTGCCCTGGAAAAATTAAAGAATGAACCGTATGACACCGTGATAGTCGACTACCTGATGCCGGAATTAACCGGGCTCGATGTGCTCTCGGAGATTAACCGGCTGGGGATTGACGTACCGGTAATACTGGTAACCGCCCACGGTAGTATTGAGCAGGCAGTGCAAGCCATGCAAATGGGGGCGGTAAATTATTTAACCAAGCCGGTGAATTATGATGAATTGCTGACCGTGGTGCAACATGCTGTGGAGCAGCAGACGCTGAAAACCGAGGTGAAGCGGCTGCGTCAGGAAGTTACCTCTCGTTACAGTTTTGATCAAATCATCGGAAAAAATGAGAAGATGCAAGCCATATTTGATTTGATCGGTGAAGTGGCGGAGACCGATGCCACGGTTTTAATCCGGGGCGAAACCGGCACCGGAAAGGAGTTGATTGCCCGGGCATTGCATTTTAACAGTCCCCGCCGGGGGGAGGCGTTCATTCGGGTGAACTGTGCGGCATTATCGGAAACGCTGCTGGAAAGCGAATTGTTCGGTCATGAAAAGGGGGCGTTCACCGGGGCGCTGCGCACCCGAATCGGTCGGGTGGAACAAGCCGATGGCGGCACCCTGTTTTTTGACGAGATCGGGGATATTCCTCTTTCCACCCAGTCCAAATTGCTGCGGGTGCTGCAGGAGAAGGAATTTGAACGGGTGGGAGGGAATAAAACCATCCAGGTGGATGTGCGAATTATCTCAGCGACCAATAAGCACCTGGAAAAGGCAGTTGCTGCCGGGGAATTTCGAGACGATTTATTCTATCGTCTGAACGTCATTCCCATTGAGCTGCCGCCGCTGCGGGAACGGTTGGATGATGTCCCGTTGTTGGCATTTCATTTCTTAAAATTGTATGCCCCCAAATTCAATAAACAGATATTTGATTTTGAACCGGATGCCATCGCCCGGCTGATGACCTACAACTGGCCCGGCAATGTGCGGCAATTGGAGAATGTCATTGAGCGAGCCGTAATTATGGAAAAAGGGGAACAAATCTCCTCCCAAACCATCTCTGTCTGTCTGAAGCCCAAAACCGAAGTGAGCTTTCGGTATTTTGTGAATGAGAATATCCCCTTGAAAACACTGAAAGAGGAACTCATTGGCAATTTTGAGAAAGAATACATCATCCGAATTTTACGCAAACATGGTGGGAATATCTCTGCGGCTGCACAAAGTGCCGGTCTCCATTATAAAAATTTTTGTGAGAAAATGAAACGCTATGGGATTAGTAAGTGGGATTTTAAGGAATGAAGAGGGAGCGCCAAAGTTTCTGTTGTCCCACCAGCGAGTCGTAACATTCCGGTAACCGCAGGCTTCACGCCTGCACCAATATTTGTATCCGGAATTTACAGAAGGCATTTCCTGCCTCTATCCGGAATAAACCAAAGCAATAATGACAGGGGTGAGAACATGACGGAACCAACCCAATCTCATCGGGAATTTATAGACCCCATTGCCGATGCTATCTGGCAGCAAATTCAGTTTTTAGCCCGTTCCTGGATGCAGTATGACTCTTTCGTAGCGGTGGGTTCCAATTTGATGCCGGTGGAAAAAAAGGACCCGGAATCGGAAGCAGGGGGTGCCGGCGAAGTTGACGACGAACAGGCTGCCCTGGATTTTGTGCTTTTAACACTTCGGGATGTGCTGGAGACCGATAACTTCCGGATTTTAGATGAGCTTGCCCGAAAGGGAGACCAAAGCGCTGCAGAATTGGCGGCTTCTCTGAAAATGAACGAGTTAACCTTACAGGAACGGTTGAGCACTTTGATGCAGCGCGGTTTTGTGGTGCGGGATTATGACCGGGGGAAGTATCTGAACAGCCCCGCCGGGGATGAATTGGCAGCAGTGATCCGGGAGATTCAAACCGGGGTCACCAGGCGCATCCAGGCAAAGTTGCCAACACTCCTGGGAATCGATAAGGAAGGTAAGTGATATGCAATGCCCCTTTTGCAAATTTGAAGGCCACCGGATGGACCTGCATGCCCATTTAATTGACCACCATGAACAGGAAGTGAAGGTGTTTGTACATAAGGTAACCGGCAAGATGATGTACGAACTCACCTGCCCAATTTGCCAGGAGCACTGGCGCAAACCCCTAAAAAAACGCCCGGCAGATTTGCAAGCCTACGTGCGGGAAATCCGCCTGGTAGCGTTCGACCTGTTTTTGTATCATTTGATGGATGCCCACCCAACGGAAAAAACTCAATCATAAACCGGGATAGTAAAAGTTCCATGAATGTTGAGGGAATCCTCGCCTGCCATGCTCAACTCCACCTCAAAAGAACCGGAACACTGCCCGCTGTTGAGATCAAATGTCTCCACCGCTATGCTGCCGGCGATGGGTTTGGTTACCCCATAAACAAAGGCTACATCTCCGGACCATATCGAATAGTGGGCATCTCCGGATTGTTCCGTGCCAATAAGATAGTTACCAACCCCGGTAAAGTCATCCAAAGAGAATGTCAGGTTATGATTTCCACTGGTGGCTTGGATCATCAATTGATGATGATCCTGAAATTCATCATAAGCGGCAAAAGCGGAAGGTCTCCTTGCCACCGGTGAATTATACATGACCGTACTATCGACGACCATCATAAATTGAGATACCACCGGGGTGGTAACCACCTGGCCGACTGCTGATTTCTGAAAAGTAGATGCGAAAAGCCAGTGTTGTTCCCCATTGGCAATCAACAACGTATTGCCGGTAATTTGGTAGGTGGAGCGGAAGGGTAAAGGAAATGTAAACCCGACGCGATAGGGTTCAAAATCCAACGTACCGTTGATAAAATAATTGAATTTCCCCCGGCTAATTGTATCGAGCAGGGCTAACTTCCCGGTTGCGGTCTCCACTGCCAGGCTCTTAACTTTACCGTTTTCCAAAATACGAATTCCGTGAATCGAGATAGGGGGACTTCCCGGTGAAGTGTTGACGTCAACATGATACCAATCTCCCACGACTTCCGGGTCAATGTTCTGGAAGATTCCAAGGGGTGATTTATCCCGCTTGCACCCCACTAAAATCGAGACTAAAAGAACAAACATGCCCAATGGCATTTTTTGAAAAACAGTGTGGAGTTTCATTTCTCATTTCCGGTATTTGTGAATGGTTTACGGGAGAAACCCACTCTTTCAATACAATGAGCAATCCCATCTCTCCCCAAAAAGCTGAAATCAAACAGGCTACTCTATCTTAAATTCGTTTGAATAGATTCGTCTGGTAACATCCGCCTGTTTCTTCGGATTAAACCCCAGAACCAGCCGAAAAACCCCCTTTGCGTTGAACATATCCGTCGATAGGGAATCGCTAAGGGCAGTACCGGTGGCAATCTCCTTCCTGGTGGTGGGGCACAGGGGGTAATCAAAGTCAAGGATTCCCTGCCATTCGCCTTGCTCTTTTTTTTGATAAGAGAATTCCAGAAAGCTGCCGCAGCGGTAGCCCACAATCATACCGGCGCCGGAGTTGTTCCGCAGTTTAAAATGAATTGGTTCTCCGGAGTGATAGCTCGATTTGTCTGTGGTGAGGGTGATGCCGGGGGGTGGGTTTCCGGCGAGGTGATTTTGGGTGCAGCCCAACAAGAGCAGTAACGCACCTAAAAAGGTTAGCTGTTTCATGATATCCCTCCTGATGTGAGTTTTAGAAATCGATATCGTAACTATTCAGTTATATGCCCATTTTTGTTATTCCGGCTTCCGACTCTAAACTTTAGTTGACCATCGGAATGTCGGTCATAGACACCTTCAGAGAATCTCATATTCAGCATTATTCTGTGGTAAAAGATTCTCCGAAGGGGTAACCGGTATTTTTTAGCGTATTGCCGTCATCATCAGAAACGGACCTCACCCATCCCCACCCCAACCCTCCCCTTCCCTCTCCTGGCAGGAGAGGGAAGGGGAGGGTGCCCCGTTTTTTGGGGCGGGAGGGGTTGGGTGAG
>CAYYGL010000029.1:0-33893 GCA_964471235.1 uncultured Calditrichaceae bacterium | reverse complement strand
ACCCTGAACTTATTAAATTTACCTTACTTTGATTTCGGAATGTGTCGTTTTACCGCGACGTCCCCCCGCGGCAGGGTTGCGGTCGCACAGATAGAGCCGACTCAAAACGTTGCGTTTGCTTTACGTTCGCTGCGCTTAAGCAAACCGCTGGAAGCATTGCGCTGGCATCTAAACAACCTGAGCTATTACCCACAATTTTTACGATGCCGGATAAAATTTTCCCAGTGTAACGGATTTTCCCAGGCTGTATTATGTTGTGGAATGGAATCGAAAACATACCCAACTGCTTGATTCATGACAGGTTACCTCCTACCTTCATTATGATGGTATCATTTTTGTTGTGATGAATCTGGTTGTGTCCACGGGCAGGAGGTTTCCATCATTGCCGGTTGCCGGAGCCCCAACGCCCTCCATACCGGAGAGATTGAACAGGGGATATCTTCCCATACGAAAGTATATCCGCTAATCCAATGGCATTTTCCGGAAAAGCAGATTTGTAACCTGCTGCGGGGGTAATCGAATTTGGGGGATGACAGCCATCCTTAAAACAGTTTAACTTCCCCCGGAAGGCGAACCCATTTTAGCAGCAGAGTACTCCACGGTAAGCAAACAGAAGTAACGAATCAGATCGGGGAAGAATAATTCCCCAAATTTTCCGAAAAAAGTGTCGATGAACTTAATAAAAACGTAAAACGTTACATGGAGTAGAAAACTGCTATTTGTAATAGAGATAACATTTTGTTAAGTTGTTTTGGTTGACGGAAAAGCAACGAACGATCATAAAAAAAACCGGTTACCGAATTTTCCACTCGACTTCCGAAAGCAAAAAATCTATCTTGTTGATTCACCGGGTTTTTCAAAAAGCAATTGTTTCAGATTTAACAGGGAAGGTCGCAAGATGACTGGAAAATATTTCTCACAGCATACAGCCGGAAGAGTTTTTGCGCTGGTGATGATATTATCCCTCTCCCTTTCGGCGCAATGGTTCTATTTCGGCAGAAACAAAGTTCAGTACACCAATTTTAAATGGCAGGTGCTGAAGACGGAGCACTTCGACATTTACTACTATCCGGAGATGGAAGAACTTGCCGAACGAGGCGCATTTTTTGCAGAGAAGAGCTTCGCTTATCTGGAGAACAAATTCAACTTCACACTTAATCGTCGTATCCCTCTGATTTTTTACAGCTCTCACTTACACTTTCAGCAAACCAATGTAACTCCGGGGTACATCCCGGAAGGGGTAGGGGGATTTTTTGAATTTCTGAAGGGTCGGGTGGTAATCCCCAGCAACGGCAACCTTAACTTATTCAAGAAGGTCATCCAACATGAGTTGGTGCATGTCTTTATGCATGCCAAAGTCTATTTTGCCAACAAGGAACACGGGCGATTTGACGGCACCTATCCCCCGCTCTGGTTTACAGAAGGACTGGCAGAATACTGGTCCGGTAAATGGGATGCCCAGGCGGAGATGGTCATTAAAGATGCGGTTCTCCACAACTACATCGTTCCCCTGTCTAAGCTGTATACCATTGCCGGTACCTTCACCATGTATAAAGAAGGACAGGCAATTATTCAATATATTGCCGAGCATTATGGCGAAGAGAAAATCCTGCTAATTATGGAGAATATCTGGAAATACGGAAAATTCTCCAAAGTTTTTGAAGAAGTGGTGGGGATGAGTTACCAGCAATTTGACAAGGAATGGTTATATTACCTCAAAAAACGGTACTACCCGCAATTAAAAAAACAGGATTTTTCCCAGATGGTGTGTGAAACCATCGTGGAAGAAGGGTATAATTTTGAACCGGCTTATTACCACAGTCCGGAAGGTGACCAGGTGGTATTTGTCGGGAACCGGACCGGTTATTTAAATATTTACATGCAGCCGATTCAACCAACGAACGGTCATCATAAAAAGCCGAAGATTTTAATAAAAGGGGGCAGAACTTCCGATTTTGAGACCTTCCATATTTTTTCCAGCAAAATAGATGTGTCCAAAGACGGCTGGCTGGTATTCTCTTCCAAAAGCGGGGAGACCGATGCCCTCTACATCTATGACATCCCCTCCGGGGACATTATTCGCAAATTCCATTGGCATAACATTGTCGGAATTTACTCACCCAGTTTTTCTCCGGATGGGCAGCGAATTGTTTTCTCAGGATTAAGTTTTAGCGGCGTTAAAGATTTGTACCTTCTGGAATTAAAAAACGAACAATTAATCCGCCTCACCAATGATATCTACGAAGATAATGCTCCCAGCTTTTCTCCGGATGGAAGTAAAATCGTTTATTCATCCGATCGCACCATCTTTGGAAATGAATGGTGTTACAACATCTTTGTATATGACTTAACCACCAATTTATCTTATTATGTGACGACCGGAAGAACCCAGGATCATACCCCGGTCTGGTCCCCGGACGGAAATTTTATCGCCTTTACGGCGGACCGGGATTCCACATTGAATATCTGGGTAGCGGATGTCTCGAATATTGACCACTGGAATGAAAGCTCGTATCTGAAAATTCCGATCCACCAGATTTCTCATTTTGCCAACGCTGCGTTTGATCCGGAATGGATGGATAGTGACCAATTGCTATTTTCGGTATACGAGGGGAATCGCTTTCAAATCCGCCGGCTGGATAAAATGCGGGAACGAATTCTAATAGAATCCACCCCGCATTACAATCAACCACTGCTTACCAATATCCATTGGACACCGGGAAGGTTAGCCGGCAACAAAGTTCTGGCTAAATTACAATATAAAAAACATTACAATCTGGATGTTGCCCAAACCCAGGTGAACCAGGACCCGTTCTGGGGCACCAACGGCGGCGCTTTGCTGGCATTCACCGATGTATTAGGGAATGACCAGTTTTACATCCTGGTCTATAACAATGCCCAGAGCCGTAGCGATTTTTTGAAAAGCATGAACTTCGCCTTTACCAAGGTTTCTCTCGGAAAACGCACCAATTATGCTTATGGTCTCTTCCGATTTGCCGGTCGGTTTTTTAATTTTAAAGATGATTTCTTCTACGAAGACCAGGTCGGGGGATTTTTCACCATCAGCTATCCCTTCTCCCATTTTAAAAGGTTGGAATTTACCTCCAGCTTAAGTTATTCGGATAAAGAAACCACCTTTACCGGAAGACGGTTTGCCTGGTTAACGACCAACTCCATATCATTCATTCATGACAACTCCATCTGGTCTTATACCGGTCCGGTGGAAGGAGAACGCTATAATATTTCCATCGGCAACACCTATGACGTGCGGTTTTCCAACGTCAATTATTGGACATTTCTGGCGGATTATCGACGGTATTTCCGCCTGAATCGCCAACTAACGTATGCTACTCGCTTTCTGGCATTGATCAATGACGGCAGGGAAACCCGCTGGTATTACCTGGGCGGCAGTTGGGATTTACGCGGGTACCGCCGCTGGTCTATCCGCGGTGAAAAAGTGGTTTTCACCTCCCATGAATTACGATTTCCTTTTATCGATTACCTGGGCATTAAGTTTCCCTTTCTATCCATGGTATTTCCGGGCATTCGAGGGGCAATCTTTTTTGATGCCGGTAATGCCTGGAACGGCAGCCAGTGGCACGGTTTGTTAGGGAGCATGGGATTCGGTTTACGGTTTAACCTGGGTGGATTTTTAGTACTGCGCCTGGATATGGGCAGAAAAACCGACTTTAAAAAAATCGATAAGAAATGGTTTACCCAATTCTTTTTTGGCTGGGATTTTTAAACCGGGATTACAACACATGATCACTTAAACGTAGGGGAAGATATTCAACGGAAGATGAGAGCGACTCGGGTATTCTGGTTTCTGACAATATTCATAATCGCCGTTAGCTGCGGGGGGTTGATTTCTCTGAAATTGCCCAACCCCGCAACCTTGGCACAGCAGGAGAAGTGGATCATGCTGGGAGGTAATTTTCAACACCAGCATTATGCCTTAAGAAATATCCATCCGCCCCTTGGGGTGGTGTGGAAAAAAAGAGTGAAGTCTGTGGTAACCGACCATCCCCTGGCACTCGGAGATCTCATTTTTGCGCCCACCAAAAGCGGAGATTTGTATGTGGTGGATTATAAAACCGGTGAGAGTATGGGTACCGGTCGGCTGGGTCCGGCGATGGAACATCTCCCCACCATCGACCGCAATATTTTATATGCCGGAATGGTACTGGGGAATAACACCCTGGTAGCTTTTGATCTTCGGAAAGCTGTTAAAAAATACAGCGCAGCTTATCCGTATGTGACCACCTCCCCATTGATTAAAGATGGTAAAATTTATTTCGGCACCCATGACAAGCTGTTTTTTTGCGCTAATATCCGGGATGGTTCAGAAATCTGGAAATTTACAACTCATGGACCCATGCGGAGCTCACCCGGTTATGCGGGTGGAACGATTGTGTTTGGAGATGATGAGGGATGGTTATATGCCCTCGATGCCCGGTCAGGGTATAAAATTTGGGAGAAGCGCCTGGAAGGAAGTATTTTTTCCCATCCGGTGCTGGATGACTCGTTGATATTTGTGGGCACCATTTTAGGAAATATGCACTGCATAGATATTCATACCGGGGATGTGAAATGGAAAAAGCATTTCCCGGGAGCGATTTACGGCAGCCCCGCTCTCTTTAAAAATATTCTTTACTTTGGCGACAATGCTCATGAAGTGGTGGCTTTGCACAAAGTTAGCGGCGATCGAATTTGGACATTCAAAACCGAAGGGGTGGTAAACACGGTTCCTCTTCCCTCACCCGACTATTTATATGTGACTTCCTGGGACAGGTATTTGTATGTGCTCAATCGTTTTACCGGTCAGTTGATTTTTAAGTACCCCCTGAAAAAAGCACCTAAATCTTCACCTATTATTTATCGAGAATATTTATTGCTACATACGGCAAATGCCAATCTCATAGCATTTGCCAATGAAAAAGTTGTAAAAATCAGGAGAAAGCATTGATGAAACATCATAGCATATTAATGCTGCCGATTTTTTTATTTACCACCCTGTTGCTTGGGCAGCAAAAGGGAACGGTTACTATAGTTTCCAAACCCGAAAAATGCTGGGTACGGATCGATTCCGTTTTAGTAGGAAAAACACCCATTCAGCAATTTTCCCTGGCTCCCGGGGAACATACCATCCAGGTTTTTCCAAATAATAACGGCATTTGGAATGTTCAGGAACGAATTTTTCATCTAACCATTAAGGCTCATCACGATACGACGATTGATGCCCTGTTCAGCAGACCGGTATACATCAACTCTGTTCCTTTCGGTGCCAATCTATTATACGATTCTACCAATATCGGGAGAACCCCGCTCTATATTCCGTTCGAGGAGAACAAAGGGAAACAGTTTGAACTGGTGAAAACCGGCTATAAGCCTTACTTTTTCACCCTGGATACCACCCATTCGATTTTTGCCCGTCTCGAACCGGAAGAAGCCACGACAAAAGTTTCCAAACCCCAACTGCTGGGGTTTATTCCTAAAAGACGGCTAAAAAGTAAGTTTACATTGTTGGCTCTGACTGTGGCGGCTCATTGGGCTTCATTTTACTTTAAAAACCAGGCCGATGAAAATTTTGACAGGTATAACCGCACCACCAATCCCAAACTGATGGACCGCTACTGGAACCGCACCAGAAAATTTGACCGCCTCTCCGCAATTTCTCTGGGCGTCTCCTATGCCAGTCTGGCAGGTCTTGCCTATATGGTCATTTGGAAATAAACCTCAGGAAGAAAACAACCGGCGGATTGTGTTCATAACCGTCAGTTCAACACAAAAAATATGGAACGCGGATGGACCCGGATTTTCGCAGTTTTTTTAATATGATGACCAATCATCCGTGTAAATCAGCGGTATCTGTTTCTTCCGGGTTCTATTTCAAATGACATCGAACTCTCGTTAATAAACGTTCCCCGTCTATCATTGTTCACCGGTATACTGACGGGCACATTGGGCGGAAAAGCAAGACCGGGCATTTCCCACCATTATTTTCACTCTTTACGTTAATCATTCCCCTGAGCCGTTGGGTTGCAGTGCTTCCCGGCGTGGTCAGTTTGTCGTACCGGTCACTGGGGAAGGCATCCATCCCAACGGAAACTCCATGGGACGGATAAGAAACGGCACCCTCCTGCGGCAGGAGGCGTTAGTTGGCTTCCATTTTTAAACCTGTTCTGCAACAATCCCTGCGGAAATGATGAACGGTTCCACCGGGAATCCAGGAAACGATAACCGCTGTTCATGGTTCCGGCTGAATTTTTAAAAAATTGACTAAAATTTTCTGGCGAGCTATATTCAAAACGGACCTTGAGAAGGAGACGACTATTATGAGCCTGTTGAACAAAACGATTGCCCATACTCTGCCAGCAGTTCCGAAACCAATTATCGGCTTTTTTGCCAAACCCTACATCGCCGGGGAACGATTAGACGATGCGGTAACGATGGTTAAACGATTGATGACCGAGGGGTGCTCGGCAACCATCGATGTATTGGGTGAGGAGGTAACCAAAAAAGAACATGCGTTAGATGCAGTCGAAATTTACAAGCAAGTGCTGCAACGGATTCACACTGAAAAATTAGACGCCAACATTTCCGTTAAACTAACTCACATGGGTCTCAAGTTAGGAAAAGAGTTTTGTTTTAAAAACATCTACACCCTGGTGGAAACAGCCAGGATGTATCATAATTTTGTACGGATTGACATGGAGGACCACACAGCCACTTCCGATACCCTTGATATTTACCGTCAATTGCGAAAAAGCTTTGACAATGTCGGCACCGTGCTTCAGGCATATCTTCGCCGCACCATCTCCGATATCAATCAGTTGATCCCGATCCGACCCAATTTACGGATTTGCAAAGGGATTTACCTGGAACCCCATCATATTGCCTACCAGGACCGGGAGATTATACGCCTGAACTTTGCTTATGCACTGGAAAAAATGCTCCTGAACAACTGTTACGTTGGAATTGCTACCCACGACGAGCGAGTGGTGTGGGAAGCCCTTCGATTGATCGACAAATATAATATTCCCAAAGAGCGGTACGAATTTCAAATGCTGTTAGGTGTGGAAGTCCATTTACGAAAGCTTTTGATTCGGGAAGGGCACCGGCTAAGAGTTTATGTACCTTTTGGGCTGGAATGGAAAGCGTATTCAACCCGCCGGTTAAAAGAGAATCCCCATATCGTCGGTTATGTGATACGGAATCTCACCGGGAAGTTATACGAAAAAAAATCGATGTGAACCAAACCTGATTCATTCATCTCAAAGGGATCCCGTCTCCAACGGATCCGCGTTTGCCAGCGGCATCAAGTTGTGGATGGCGGGATAAACCGGAGAGACGCAGCGCTCGCAGAGTTGTTATGATGAAATTTACAGAATTAGTTTCCCCTGGCCCTCCACCATACGGAAGCGTTATGACAAGGGGTGGCAAAATATTGTTTTTTGGTAATCACTGCGTTCGCTGCGCCGCTTCACGAAGCGACCCCGTCGTGGGTAGTGAAAAATTTAGGCTAAAAGGCTGCTTTGAGAGTGTCGGTGACAGGTGTCGATAGAGAGTCTTTTGACAGCATCTTCCGGATTTTTTTCACCAACAACTCTTTATTTAAAATCGGAGCATCCACCCCGCCTCCTAATTGGCGCATCCAGAAGGTGGGCGGGGATGGCTCGAATCCCCAGGTCACACTATCCGCATAAATCAGGTGGACATTCCAGGCGAGCTGGTCTAACCCCAATATCTCCTGCCAGGCTAAAGTGGTCATTCGTTCGGAATCCCAAAAATGTTTCACCCGCTCATCTTTCCATTCTTCAGCTTTACGAATTGCAAATTCTTTCCGATCCGTCTGTAATACCGGTATCCAGATAATATAGAGATGTAACTCTGGATCGGTAATCTCATGCAAAACATACTTTAACGTACGATATCCACGGTTGCTAACCGGGTCGGTGGGAGATAGCAGCCCAAGCACTCTGACACAGCCGCTGTCCGCATTAAAGGTATCTGACAACACTTTAAATTGCGACAGTGGAATCAATGGAGACGATGGGGTGGTTTCCTCTTTATCGTCTTTAGATGTCATATCCAGGGAATTAAAAATGATCATCAATACGATGAGGACAATAGGTATGGCACTAAGAATCAACAATTTCCGATTCATAGTTCTCACCCTTCTCACAAAAGTGTTTATGGGTTACAGTTTCATTTTTCCGGTTGTGTCCCAAATTTTGTGTAAAATTATGAGCCCAACCCTGTCATCCCGATTTGTGCTGCCATTCGGCACGCAATACCGCCACAGAGTGGCTCCGTTGAAGGTATCTCATCACGGAGATTCTTTCGACGGACCCCCTTCTTACAAAGTGTCCGCGCGGTGATGGGCGGTGGTATTTTCCCCAGAAAAAACATCGAAAAAAACTGCTACAAAGTAGCTCCTGCGGGGAATAACAACATTTTCATATTTTTTTTGACGTGCCCCTGCCTCCACTACCAACTTATTGAATATTACCAAAATGTACGTTAATAACAAAAAAAAATCTCCATTTTAACCTGATTAATTCATCCCAACGGAATCCCGCTCCAACGGAGCCACGTTTGCCAGCGGCATCAAGTTATGGGCGGCAGGATAAACCGCAGAGACGCGGCGGTGGCAGAGCAGTTCTGATGAAATTTACAGAATTATTTTCCCCTAACCCTCCAACATTCGTAAGCTTTACGATAAGCTTTGGTAATATATTGTTTCCCTGGAACCTCTGTACTCTCTGTGGCAAGGCCACTGAATCGTTATGGTTCATTATAAATTTCCCAAACTGTCGGAATTCCCCGGAATGAACCGTTTATCTTTATCATTTTCGTTTGCACTTACCACCGTGATTATTTATCTTATTCTTGTAAACACACTGGTACAGTGACATACCGGGATAAGCATTTACTTCCGGAAAATAAAACGTACCGGGGAAATATGTTCATCCCATAAATGGCGGATAAAAGAACACTTCGGAAAATAATTCAACACATTTCAAGCCATTTTTAATTTCTATGAAAAAATCAAACAGCGGAAAGAAAAAGATTATCAAGCAAATTCCACGGAATGGGAAATACGTCAAACCCACTCATTCATCAAGAAGGGGACATTTTATGAAAGAAGACATTGTAAACAAGGAGAATTTATCCCAGGAATTGCTTCAATCATTGTTTGACCAGGCCTTTTTGGATGTTAATGTGAATGAAGATGGTGATCTCTACATTCAAGATCGATGGAAAATATGGATTGACCTTGATGAATCCGGACGGTATATCGCTTACCGAATGTATTTTGCTTTAACGGAAGACAGTACTCCGGAAGACCGGTTGGATTATGTGAACTCTATGAACAATGATTTTATCCTCATCAAAACAGTTGCCCATAAAGATTATGTATCCTTCTCGTATTTCTTGTGGGTAGAGGGAGGCGTCACCACAAAAAACATTATCATGGCTTATCGAATTTTCCTTTCCGTGGTGGAGCAGGCATTAGCGGAAGACAAAAAAGGCATCTTCGGATAAGTCTCTGAAAACAATCCTGTTTCATGGCATGTTATCATTTTCCGTAGTATTCGTCATAATCTTTCATGGACGCTTCCACCACTTTCAAGGCATGGTCGCTCCCGTAAGTCTGACGGATCTCCATCTTGCTTTCTTCGCCCGGTATCAACTTATAAGTCGAGAAATAATGCCGTAAACGTTCGATTAAAACGGTGGGCAACTCGTTCACCTCCCGGGCATCCCGCCAGATGTTATCATTTTCCAAGACCGCGATAATCTTGTCATCTGCCTCCCCATGATCAAGAATTTGCAATCCCCCCACCACCACAGCGTTTAAAATTACCTCAGAACGATTTATCGGTCGTTCACTGACCACGCAAATATCCAGCGGGTCCCCGTCTCCCTTCACGTTCTTTCCGGTCAAAACCCCCACCCGGTGACCGCAGTAGGTACGGGGAATAAAACCGTATAGGGTGGGCGGTTGGGAGGAACTCCGTTGCGGGCGGTCTACCCGCAGGTAACCGGTTTCCTTGTCCACTTCATACTTCACCAGGTCGAAGGGGGTAATTTCGATATAGGCATGGACCCGGCGAGGGGGGGCTGCCCCCACTTCCAGACCATGCCAGGGATGAGGCCGCCAACGGTAAAACGGTGGTGGAAATGACATGTTCTCTCCTCTCAGCATACGTGGAACATAATGTCACCCGGTAACCGGATGGCATTTCCCTTTTATACCCCTGTTCTCTGCTGCCGGGTGAAACAGCACCCGGGCAAACTGCCCGTAAATTTAAAATTCCGAACAATTATAAATGATCCGATATACGCAAGTGTTACTCCGACAGACAACTTTGCACTTTTCCTGGATTAATTTCTCACCACAAACCGGGCAGACAGGCTGTTCAGTGGTTTGCTCGATACCGAAATTAACAGGCTTATCTTCCCGCCGCTCCTTTTTCATCCGATCCTCCTTTCTCCGGGTAGGAAATTTGAAAATCATGACGTATATTTTGAAGGCAATGAAAATTACAACAGGTAACAAATTTCAGCAAAGGGTAAAACTCAGGAGAATAGGATCATGAACTTGCCACGCCAATCGTTAGTGGATCGTTTTTTAAGATATGTAAAAATTGACACCCAATCCAGGGAAGATTCACAAACTTATCCCAGCACCGAAAAACAGTTGAACCTCAGTAAATTACTGGTTGAGGAACTCCACGCATTGGGAATTTCCGATGCTCATTTAACCGAACACGGCTACGTGTTTGCCACCCTGCCTGCCAATCTGCCGGAGAATCATTCCGTCAGTGTTCCCCCAATTGGATTGATTGCTCATGTGGATACTTCCCCGGATGTCAGCGGCGCCGGGGTGAAACCGATTGTGCATGAAAAATACGACGGGGGTAAAATTGTGCTGCCGGGAGATTCCACGCAGGTGATTGACCCGGCGGATAATCCTGCCCTGCGCAATTGCCTGGGGCACGACATCATTACCAGCGACGGCACCACCCTGTTGGGTGCCGACAACAAAGCCGGGGTTGCCGAAATTATGACTGCCATCGATTACCTGCTGGATCATCCCGAAATCCCCCATGGGGAAATCAAAATTGCATTTACGGTGGATGAAGAGGTGGGACGCGGCACCGAATATTTTGATATCAAAGAATTCGGGGCAACGTATGCCTATACCATCGACGGCGAAACTGCCGGTGAAATTGAGGATGAAACCTTTTGTGCGGATTCCCTGGATGTGACGGTGCATGGCATTAATGTACATCCCGGTTTCGCTAAAGGGAAATTGGTGAATGCCCTGAAAGTGGCGGCTGATTTCCTCTCCCGTCTGCCAAAAGAGTCCCTTTCCCCGGAGACTACTGAAGGGAGAGAAGGGTATGTGCACCCCAACACCATCTCCGGGAATGTGGAAAAGGTGGAAATCCGGATGTTAATCCGGGATTTTACAGTGGAAGGACTTCACGAAAAAGAGTCTTTTCTGGAAGAAATACGCACCAGGGTAGAAGAGACCTGGCAGCGGGCAAAAATTGAATTTAAAATCAGCGAAAGCTACCGTAATATGCGCTATGTGCTGGATAAATATCCGTTTGTAGTGGATTATGCCATGGAAGCAGTTCGTCGCAGCGGACTGGAACCGAAAAAGAGTCTCATTCGCGGCGGTACCGACGGCTCCCGGCTTTCTTACATGGGGCTGCCCACCCCAAACATTTTTACCGGCGGCCATAATTTTCACAGCAAACGGGAATGGGTTTCCATCCAGGATATGGAAAAAGCAGTGGAAACGATTGTGAACCTGGTGCAAATCTGGGCGGAACGGGGAGAAGGAGCCAGCAGCAGTTGATAGGGCAGAAAAGCGGTTAGCGGTTAGCTTTCAGCAGTTAGCGGTCAGGGGAAGATGGGGTGATGGATGGCTGGTTAAATGGCTGGATGGCTGGTGATGCCACTCCTACATCACTCCATTGCTCCATCGCCTCCTATCCCCTGAGTCCATAATTACCGAATATCCTGACATACGAATTCTCCAATATCCGCAACCGGTTACTCCCCTACCCGCTCCCGGTGCAGTTTTGCCAACCGGGCGTATTTGGCTGCCCACTTTAAGTTGGTTTGGTAAGTCTCCTCAGGCATGGTGCGGATGAATTTTGCCGGTACGCCCGCCATCAGCGAGAACGGTTCAACGATGGTACCTTCTAACACCACTGCCCCGGCAGCAATGACACTCCCTTTTTTTATCACCGCACCGGAAAGAACAATGGCACCCATCCCAATCAAACAGCCATCTTCAATCTCACACCCGTGCAGGATAGCCCCATGCCCCACGGTTACGTCATTTCCCACAATACAGGGCAGGTCATTCTCCAGGTGCACCATGCAGCCATCCTGGATATTGGTGCGCTCCCCGATGGATATATAATTGATGTCCCCCCGTAAAACGGAGTTGTACCATACCGAAGCGTCCGCCATCAGACGCACATCCCCAAGAACCTGAGCGCCTCTGGCAATAAAAGCCGTCGGATGAACAGTGGGACTCTTTTGCAATGTGATTTCCGGTAAATCGGTTTTATTCATGCCCTGTTCTCCCTTCTATAAAAGCGATATCGTTGGTTAACATCCGGCATAAAGCTAAAAAGAACCGGGATAAGAATAAAGACAATTTGTAATTATTCAACTTTACCTGCAAATTCGATGTTTTTATTTCATTCGTTTTTATTCATCGTTAAGTAGTTGTTTTTTCACCTTACCCAACCCCTCCCGCCCCAAAAAACGGGGTTGGGTGAGGTTCGTTTGAGATTCTTACGACAATCGGCTGAAAAATTAATGCTTACGAAATGAATTGTTTGTTTTCCAGAAGGTAGTATTCCGGTCGGAAAAGGGCTGAATTTCGTGTTCTGGAGAGGCTTTGCTGCAAACTCTTTTTTTCATTTGAATCCCGCCGGATTTTTTTTATACTTGGCGGCATATTCATTATCGGAAAATGGAGGAGATGCGTGTTGGTGAAACCGGTGAACCATTTTTCTCAGGGAGAATAAGCATGAGCGTTACCTTCACCGAATTTTACCCGGAAGTTGATGGAGCGTTTACCATGCAGGTGAGTAAGATGCTCTACAGCGACCGGAGTCCTTATCAGAAAATTGATATCGTCGAATCGCCCCAATTTGGCAGGGTGTTGCTGTTGGATGATATGGTGATGCTCACCGAACGGGATGAATTCATCTATCACGAGATGATTGCCCATGTGCCCCTGTTCGTGCATCCAAATCCTCGGCAGGTATTGGTAATTGGCGGCGGCGATGGCGGCACGGTGCGGGAACTGCTCCGCCATGAAATCGTGCAGCATGTGGATCTGGTGGATATCGATGAGATGGTCACCCGGGCGTGTTTAAAATATATTCCCACTGTAGCCGGTAAATTGCTGTCGGAACGGGTGGAGTGTAAATTTCAGGACGGGGTCAAATATGTAAAAGAAACGCAACAGCGGTATGATATCATCATCGTGGATTCCACCGACCCGGACACCGTGGGGGAAGGATTGTTCACCCGGCAATTTTACCAGGATTGTTATCGAATTCTGAATGATGATGGGATTCTGGTCAATCAGAGTGAATCGCCTGCCTGGCAGCCACAAGCCATGAAATCGATTATCCGCAAACTAAAATCTGTTTTTGATCAATTATACTTTTACCAGGCCCATATTCCGACCTACCCCTCCGGGCACTGGGCGTTTGGCTTCGCCACCAAAAAATATCACCCGGTAAAAAATTTCCGAAAGGAGCGCTATCGTCAACTCAACCTGCCGTTTAAATATTACAATTCCGACATTCATCGTGCTGCATTTGCCCTGCCCACTTTCTTTCGGGAGATGATTGATGATGTTTGATCATTTCCTCCCCGGAACTCGATATGAAGGCTGCATAGCCGGGTATGATGAAGCGGAAATTGTGCTGATTGGCGCCGGATATGACGGCACTGCCAGTTACCGCCCCGGCGCCCGGTTTGCCCCGGCTGCCATTCGTTCCGAAACCCTGCTCGCCCAGGAAAACTACAGCCCGTACTTCCGCAAGGATTTAACCGAAAAAGCCATCCATGATGCCGGTGACCTGGAACTGCCAATCGGCAATAAAGAAGCGGCATTGCAGCGCATTCACCGGGCGGCGGCGGCATCATTTGATGATGGCAAAACCCCCTGCTTCATCGGCGGCGAGCACCTGATTACGCTACCGGTGGTGCAGGCAGCCGTAACATATTATCCGGAACTTCAGTTGATTCAATTAGACGCTCACCTGGATTTGATGGATGAACTTTTCGGCGACCGACTATCTCATGGGACCGTCATGCGTCGTATCACAGAGGTTGTTAAGGGTCCACCGCGGCTCTGGCAGGTTGGAATACGCAGCGGCAGCCGGGAAGAATTTGAGTTCGCTGAAGCGCATACCCGGCTGTTTCCCTTTCTTACCCGGGAATTTATTCAACAGGTTGAGCATCTGAAAGGTATCCCCGTTTACCTCTCAATAGATGTGGATGTATTCGATCCCTCCCTGGTCCCTGGCACCGGCACGCCGGAAGCCGGCGGTATCTTCTTCCCGGAGTACATTGAATTCCTCAGAGCCATCCAATCCCTCCACATCATCGGGTGCGACATGGTGGAACTGGCACCCCGGATTGATCCCACCGGCGTTTCAACCGTGGTAGCAGCCAAAATTTTGCGAGAATTGTTGATGATACTCTGACGAAACAACACCAAAGAATGAATTTTCAGTGATTAAGATTCTTAAGGACTTCTCATGTCGTACAAAACTATTTTCCGTTAATCCGATCCCAACCACAAGAGGGTCGGTGATTATGGCTAAGCGACGAGCAGTGGGGTTCGTCGCACCTGCTACCGAAATCCTTGTATCCCTAAAGGAAATTAACGTACGTTCGACGTAATTTGAAATAGAACACAGTTGAAACAGATACCGCTGATTTACACGGAGGATTGGGCATCATATTAAAAAATCTGCGAAAAATCCGGGTCATCGGGTTCTATTTTCTGACGTCGAACGGACGCTAAATTAACATCTTCATGCATCTACCGATAACGGCACTGAACCACTAAATGCGATGGAAAAAATGAGACGCCTTATAAGTTGGAGATATATCTTAATTATCCTGATTGCCGGGATAGGGGTTATCCATACGTATGCCCAGGGAACTCCCAAAACCACCACCGTTCTTTTTCCCGGGCTCACCGGGCAGCAGTTGCTGGATAGTTTGGTAGCCCATTACAAACCGGCAACGGTCCTATCGTATAATGATGCCCGCGACACCCTGTTTTCCAAAATTTATAATGTGCAGGATAGCTTAACCGGGGTCTACACCGGTTACACAATCTACCTGGACCCCAATGCCGACCCAAGTACCGATGCCGCAAATAAAGGAATCAATACCGAGCACACTTATCCGCAGAGCAAGGGGGCATCTTCCGGGAATGCCCGCAGCGATATGCATCATCTATTTCCGGTAAAAGACAATGTAAACTCATCCCGGGGCAACACCCCTTACGATGACATCATCGATACCGATACCGACAGTTGGTACCGGAAAACCCAGGTGCTTTCCACAATCCCTCCCACATTTATAAACGAGTACAGCGAAAAAGACAATGACACCCCCAGGTTTGAACCCCGGGAGGATCACAAGGGAAACGCCGCCCGGGCGGTATTTTATTTTTACACCATGTACAAAACCGAAGCGGATAACGCCGACCCCAATTTTTTTAATTTACAGAAAGATGTTCTCTACTCCTGGCACTATCAGGACCCGGTGGATTCAGCGGAACTGGCGCGCACCAATTTGATCGCTGCCTATCAGGATGGCAAAGTGAATCCGTTTGTTATCGACACCTCCCTGGTGCGCCGAGCATATTTCAGCAACGGCACCCTCTCCCCTCCCCTCAATCTGACCTTCAGTAATGTGACCACTTCAGCAATGACCTTAAGCTGGTCGTTACCGGCAGGATATGATGCTGCGACCAATCAATTGCTGGTGCTGATGCAAAGCGGCGCCGCAGTGGATGATGATCCCACCGGCGTCGGGGTCAGCAGTTATTCGGCAAACTCGATTTTTGGCAGCGGCAGTGAGGTGGGCACCGGCAGTTTTGCGGTTTACCAGGGTG
The DNA here is from genome assembly GCA_964471235.1 of uncultured Calditrichaceae bacterium. Taxonomy (GTDB): domain Bacteria; phylum Calditrichota; class Calditrichia; order RBG-13-44-9; family J075; genus CAYYGL01. The sequence continues at coordinate 17,701 of CAYYGL010000029.1, read as the reverse complement.
ACGGCACCACGGTTACCGTTACCGGATTAACCGACAACACCACCTATTATGTAAAAATCTGGAACACACAGAATGATACCTCCTGGTCAACAACCCAGACCAGCGGCAGTCAGACCACCGGGGGAGGTACCTCGGTGCAGCCGGGCGATGTGATCATCTCGGAAATCATGCAAAATCCCAATGCCGTGGCGGATGCCAATGGCGAGTGGTTCGAAATTTACAACAGCACCGCTTCGGCAATCGACATGAACGGGTGGATCATCAAAGATAACGGTACCGACAGCCACACCATTGCCAACGGGGGAGCGTTGCTCATTGCGGCTCACGACTTCCTGGTGCTGGGCAATAACAGCACCCTCTCAACCAACGGCGGGGTGCCGGTGGATTACCAGTACAGCGGATTCACCCTGGCAAACGGTGCAGATGAGGTTATCTTGCTCTTAAGCGACGGCATTACGGAAATCGACCGGGTGGAATATGACGGTGGGATCAACTGGATTGACCCTACCGGCGCTTCCATGGTGTTTACGGGCACAGCCGCCCAGGATAACAACAATCCTGCCTTTTGGGTAACCGCCACCACCCCCTGGCAGGGCAGTGCCGGAGACAAGGGATCCCCCGGGGTTAACGGCAGTGACCAGAGTTTACCGGTGCTGCTTTCTTCGTTCACTGCCGAAATTAACGATAATGGGGTAACTCTCCGCTGGACCACCGAAAGTGAAGTCAATAACCTGGGATACGAGATTTACCGGGGTGCCGGGGAAGAAGGTCCCTTTTACCGGATCGCCGATTATCAATCCGACCCCGGATTGCTGGGGCAGGGGAATACCAACCAACGCCATGAGTATCAATATCAAGACAGTACTGCAACGCGCCCGGGGATCTATTGGTATCAATTAACCGATGTGGATTTTCAAGGCAGGCGAACCTACCATGGACCGATCCGCATTGAATTAGCCGACCCAGACATCCCGGAAGCATTTAGACTGTACCAGAATTATCCCAATCCATTCAATCCATTTACAGTTATTCATTACCAATTGATGATTGACAATTTTGTAACCCTGAAAGTATATGATGTACTTGGCAGGGAAATCAAGACCCTGGTGCATGAACAGCAGTCTGCGGGGCGTTACCAGGTTCGCTGGAATGGCAGGGATGATGCCGGGCAAGCGGTGAGTAGTGGAGTATATTTCTATCGGTTGCGTGCGGTTTCTGCTGAGAATGGCAAGATGCATACCTTCACCAAAAAAATGCTCCTGCTGCGTTGAAGACAAGACCGAAAATCCGCTTGCATTGACTATATCTATTTGGTATGATAGCATGCATTTTACGGTAAATACGGTGAGGTGCAAAACGTCTCAGCGTGAAAATTTGTCATTCACCTAACTGCATTGGCAATGTTTGATGCTGAGTATTCTCCTATCGGATATGTTCTGTTACCGGATAGGAGCGGTAATGAAACGGGCAGAATTAAAATCATCAGGAGTGACCATGCAAATCGCTAAAAATGTTCTGGAAGCCATCGGGAACACCCCGCTGGTAAAATTAAATAAGATTCCGGCCGGCACCAACGCCACCATTCTGGCAAAATTGGAATATGTTAATCCTGCCGGGAGTATTAAAGACCGGATGGCATTGTTCATCATAGAAGATGCAGAGAAAAAGGGGTTGCTGAAGCCCGGCGGGGTGATTGTGGAGAACTCCAGCGGCAATACCGGGGCTGCCTTAGCCATGATTGCCGCCGTGAAAGGCTATAAATGCATCATCACCATGCCGGACAAGATGAGCGATGAAAAAAAGAACCTGATGAAAGCTTTTGGGGCGGAAGTCATTGTGACCCCAACCGATGTGCCAGCCGATTCACCGGAAAGCTACTACAGCGTGGCGCGGCGCATTGCGGAGGAAACGCCCGGCGCTTATTACCCGGACCAGTATAATAACCCCCGCAACATCGACGCTCACTACCATACGACCGGGCCGGAAATCTGGGAGCAGACCGACGGCAAGGTGGATATTCTGGTAGCCGGTATTGGCACCGGCGGCACCCTTAGCGGCGCCGGCAGATTTTTGAAAGAAAAGAATCCGAATATTAAAATCATTGCGGTGGATCCGGTCGGGTCGGTGTTCTATCATTACTTTAAAACCGGCAAACTTCCGGAACCCCATGTATACAAAGTGGAAGGCATTGGAGAAGACTACCTGGTGGAGGCAGTGGATTTTGACATTATTGACGATATCATCCAGGTTAATGACAAAGATTCATTTTTAATGGCGCGGCGATTATGCCGGGAGGAAGGCATTTTTGCCGGCGGTTCCAGCGGCAGTGCTGTTTGGACGGCATTGCAGGTCGCCCAACAATTGGATAAACACCAGAATATAGTGGTGATTTTACCGGATTCCGGCAGCCGCTATCTCAGCAAAATCTATAACGATAATTGGATGCGGGAAAATGAATTTATTTAAGCCTCAGATTCACCGGGCATCGAGCAAAAGGAGAACGTAATGAAATTTGAAACCAGGGCGATCCATATTGGCGAAGAACCCAATTTAAAAGAAGGTGGCACCGGGGATGTGGCAATGCCGATTCATCTGGCATCCACCTATGCCCGGAAAGAAGTGGATGTTCCCACCGCAGGCTATGAATATTCCCGTACCGACAATCCAACCCGAACGGCATTGCAATCCCGTCTTGCCGCTCTGGAAGGTGCCCAACATGCTCTGGTTTTTTCCTCCGGGCTGGCGGCGGAAACCTCACTGTTTCTGTCACTGCTCAATTCCGGCGATCATGTGGTGGCATTTGACGATTTGTACGGCGGCACCCGGCGGCTCTTCTCCCGCATCTTCGAGGAGAAATTTCAAATCCATCTCACTTATGTAGATGCCCGTTCTCCGGAAGCCGTGGAACAGGCAATCCGTGAGAACACCCGCCTTATCTGGCTGGAAACGCCCACCAATCCCCTCCTGAAATTGTGCGATATTCATGCTATTTCGGAAATCGCTCATCAACGAAACAGCCTTGTAGTGGTGGACAACACGTTTATGAGCCCCTATTTTCAGCAACCGCTAACATTGGGAGCGGATATCGTTATGCACAGCACCACCAAATACATCAACGGGCACAGTGACTCGGTAGGCGGTGCGGTGATGTTAAACGATAGCGGGCTTTACGAACAGATCAAATTCACCCAGAATGCTGCCGGAGCAATCTTGTCACCATTCGAAAGTTTTATGATTTTGCGGGGCACCAAAACGCTCTCGGTGCGAATGCGGGAGCATCAACACAATGCAACGGTTATTGCCAAATACCTTGAATCCCACCCCCGGGTGAATAAAGTGATTTATCCCGGACTGGAGAGTCATCCCCAGCATGAACTGGCAAAACGGCAGATGAGCGGTTTTGGAGGCATGCTTTCCTTTGAACTGAACGGCGACTTATCCGATGCCAAAAAGTTTGTGGAAAGCCTGGAGTATTTTGCCGTGGCGGAAAGCCTTGGTGGTGTGGAATCATTAATTGAATTGCCGGCGATTATGACCCACGCTTCGGTACCGCCTGAAGAACGACGGAAAATCGGTTTAAGCGACGGTCTCATCCGGATTTCCGTAGGGATAGAACATGTGGATGATTTGCTGGATGACCTGGAACGAGCGTTTGAGCGGATTTGAACTGGATAATTGACTTCCTTAATATTTTCGCTTAATATACTCCATGAAAGAAAAAGTATATATCGAAACAAGTATTATCAGCTATTTAACTTCAAAGGTAAGTAGAGAACTAATCGGAGCGGCTCAACAAAGCATAACACAAGAATGGTGAGAAAAAAAACGAAAGCTTTTTGATGTTTATATTTCTCAATTAGTTATAAAAGAAATTGAAAAATGAGATAAAGAAGCTGCGCTTTTACGTTTGCAGGCAGTAGAAGATATCCCTCTTTTAAGTATCGAAGAAGAAGCTGTTACCTTAGCCGAGTAAATAATTAAATCAAAAGCTCTCCCCAGAAAAGCTGCTGACGATGCTTTACATATTGCAATTTGTTCAGTATATGGCTTGGATTATCTATGACCTGGAACTGTAAACATCTGGCAAATGCAATGATTCAAAAAAGAATTTCCAAGATTTGTAATATAGAAGGTTATAATTTGCCAATTATTTGTACACTATATGAATTGATGGACGGCTAAGATGTGGAAAGATCCAATTGTTGAAGAAATACACCGCATTAGGAGAATGCACGCTCAACAATTTAATTTTGATTTATACGCAATTTTTGCAGATCTGAAAGAGCAAGAAAAGTAGAGTAATCGGAAAATCATAGTATTGCCGATGAAACGCCGAAAAATCCGAAAGAAAAAAACGCCTATAGAATAATGTTTACCCTTACCGGAGTTATCTTGACTATAGTTTATCATGTAACGAGAGAATCTTCAACACCAAAGGTATTAGAATCACAATAGAAACAACAATTTAAAGCTGTATTAATATGTTAGTTTCGTATATCACTTCTGAAGGCCTTAGTATCTCATTCACGGGTCAACTGCTCAATCAACTCCCGGTGTTGGGGGAATTGGTCAATTAACTCCCCTCGCTTTCCCAACTCAAAATCCGAAAAATCAAATCCGGGGGCAACAGTGCACCCCACCAATGCGAAGGCATCTTCACGGCTAACCCGGGCGGCAAACCAGGCACCTGCCGGCACCACTGCCTGAAATAATTCCCCGGATTCAAAATCTTCTCCCAGGAAAATTTGGGACAGCACCCCGTCTGAATGGATGCAGTAAATGGTAAGCGGCGCCCCGGTATAAAAATGCCATAACTCATCACCATTCAAGCGATGAAACGCAGAAAAATCCGCTCCCTCTAACAAAAAATAAATCGATGTACAAAACGACCGTTCTCCGCCAAACCGATTGGGTAAGCACGATTTCGGAATCACCTCCGGCGATCGGTAAATCTCCCGGAAATATCCTCCTTCCGGGTGTCGTGTCAATGTAAGATGTTCAATCCAATAGGTTGCCGTCTTATTCATGGTAAACCATCATTCGATTCTGAAACCCTTAAGATGATTTTCCCCACATTTAAATTGGCTTCCATGCGCTGATGCGCTTTTGCCACTTCCCGCCAGTCAAAAACGGAGTCGATTACCGGCCGGAGACTGCCGTCTTCAAATCCAGGCAGAACTTTCTGTACAAACGATTGGGTGAGACGAACTTTATACTCCATGCTCCGTGCCCTCAACGTGGACCCAATGATCTGCAATCGTTTTAACAAGATTTTTCTCAGGCTTACGTTCTCCACCACGCTGCCCCCCATGGCAGCAATCAAAATCATTTTACCGTCAAAAGCCAGGCAGGCGATATTTTGCTCCCAGAATGCCGCCCCGATACAATCCAGAATTAGTTGAACCCCCTTCCTTTCAGTGGCTTTGATAACATGGGCGGCAAATTCACCATCTTTGTAATTGATAGCGACCTTTGCCCCTAATTGCAGACAGAAATCCAATTTTTTGGCAGAACCGGCGGTCACGATGGGAACGGCACCGGCATATTTTACCAATTGGATGGCAGCGGTGCCAACGCCACTGGCACCGGCATGAATCAACACATATTGTCCCTGGCTAAGCCCGCCAAGCCAATAAAGGGTCTGATAAGCGGTTAAAAATACTTCCGGGATGGCAGCCGCATCTTCAAAAGATAAATTTTCGGGTATGGGGATCGCCATTTTTGCCGGTACTGCGCAGTACTGGGCATAGCCGCCCCCGGGCAGCAAGGCACAGACCCGATCCCCCACTTTCCAGCCGCTGCAGCGTGCCCCAACCTTTTCCACCACCCCCGCCATCTCCAAACCCAACAACGGACTGGCACCCGGGGGCGGCGGATATTTTCCCTGCCGCTGCAGGATGTCTGCACGGTTTAACGCCGTGGCTTTCACCCGAACCAAAAGTTCATCTTCCTTTACCTCCGGAAGGGGATATTCACCCAGCATGAGCTGTTCCACACCTCCCGGTTTCTTTACCAAAATCGCTTTCATCCTTTCTGCTCGCTCCATGGGCTAAAATAAAAAGAGGATGACCTGATGTAACGATCATCCTCTACAGTGTAAAAACACCTGCACTCATTGCCAGGGGGTAATCCCTCAATCTTTCTTCGCTAACGAGTGTTGATGTTCTTCCGCTTCCACAGCACTTTTTTTTCGGGCGCATTCTTCACAAATTCCTTCAAACTGAATCCGGTAGCCTTTGATGCTGAAGTGGTTATTTTCCGGTAATGGCAGTTGATTCAGGTAATCATCGTACACATCGACAATTTTACGGCATTCCAGGCAGACCAGGTGGTGATGGGGTGCCGTATCACCGTCATAGCGCGCCAGATCGTGCAGAGGCGTTACTTTCTGAATCAGATTATGCTCGGCAAGTGTTTCCAGAGTCTTGTAGACGGTTGCCAGGGAAATTGAGGGATACTCGGTCTTCACATCATGGTAAATCTTCTCTGCCGTGGGATGGGTTTTGGTCTTCATCAACGTCTTAAAAATTAAGAGGCGTTGATACGTCACATTCAACCCTTTTTCCCGGCAGGCATCGATAAATTGTTCCACGGTTAGCATAATTCTTAATCCCAATTTATTGTTATTTAATAATTGCTTCTGAAAAATACACTATTTATGATTCATTATCAAGTATTTCGCAATTTTTTCGTTATCCAGCTTACGCTTTTCCAGAAGTTTATCCGCCAGGCTTGCTTTTTGGGAGTTAACCAACCTTAGGAACTTTACAGCACAGCTATCAGGGCATTTACATAATCTTCGGTACTGGCACCGCCGCCCAGGTCCGGTGTAACCATCTTCCCCTCCCCGATTACCCGATTCACAGCGTTCCGGATTCTATCGGCAGCTTCTCCTTCGCCGATGTGCTCTAACATCAAGGCGCCGCTTAAAATTAAGGCGGTGGGATTGGCAATGCCTTTCCCGGCGATATCCGGGGCAGAGCCATGCACCGCTTCAAACACCGCATATTGTTTTCCCAGGTTGGCGCTGGGGGCAACTCCCAACCCTCCAATTAAGCCGCTGGTTAAATCCGATATAATATCCCCGAATAAGTTCTCCATCACCAGCACATCAAATCGGGACGGATCCATCACCAGTTTCATCGCTGTGGCATCCACAATCGCTTCTTCATATTCAATCTCCGGGTATTTTCGCGCCACCTGCCGGGCGACTTCCAAAAACAATCCGTCACTCAGTTTCAGGATATTGGCTTTATGCACCACGGTTACCTTTTTGCGGTGATAACGGGTAGCAATTTTAAAAGCAGCTTCGATAATGCGTGCCGATCCTTTCTCGGTAATGATCCGCTGACTCTCCACCACTCCCGGAACCACAATATGCTCCAGACCGCTGTATAACCCTTCGGTGTTTTCGCGGATAACTATCAAATCTACGTTCTGATAACGGCTTTTGATGCCCTTGATGGTGCGAGCCGGGCGGAAATTGGCGTATAAATCCAACCGTTTCCGAAGCTCCACATTGGCGGAGCGAAAACCACCGCCAATCGGGGTGCCAATCGGTCCCTTCAGCGCCAGGTGGTCCCGTTGAACCGATTCCAAAGTTTCCTCAGGAAGCGGGGTTCCGACACGGTTGACCATTTCCATCCCGGCAGGATGCTCGTGCCATTCGATGACCACGCCGGTGGCATCAATAACCCGCCGGGCTGCATGAGCAACCTCCGGACCGATGCCATCGCCGGGAATTAAGGTTACATTATATGACATTGTTTTTTCCTTTCGCAATTTGTTTCATGAAGGTTCCTCGGAACAACAATTTATCTCTTTAGGATTAGCAAATGATGGGAGAAACATTTCAAGGAGCCTGTGACCACTCACTTCTCTATTTAATTTTTACTCATAGCTCGTTACGAGGAAAAAATTTCCTGCAACGCTTCCGGAAGATGGGGAAACCGAAATTGATAGCCGGCTTTTAAAAGCCGCTGCGGGATTACCCGCTGGCTGCTTAAGATGGCTTCTTCAGCAAAATCTCGAAAGATTTGTTTTAAAATCGGAGCAGGCACCGGAAGCCAGGAAGGTCGATGAAGCGCCTGACCGAACAACCGACAGAACTCTCTCATTAGCAGCGGATTGGGTGCTACCAGGTTATAAATACCACCGGCGGCTTCCATTTCCATCAGATATCGAATGCTGCCCACTTCATCCGCCAGATGTATCCAGGAGAACCACTGTCTGCCGCTCCCCGGTGGTCCGCCGATGAACAATTTAAACGGCAACTGCATCCGACTGATTAAGCCGCTGCCTTTTCCCAGAACCACGCCGGTTCGCAGATAGACCACCCTTACCCCGCTTTCCGTTACCGGTGCCACCGAGGCTTCCCATTGGTCAACCACATCTGCCATAAAACCGCTTCCTTTTGAGGCGTCTTCCCCCAGTATTTCATCCCCCCGGGAACCGTAATAGCCTATGGCAGAAGCTTGGAAAAGAAAGCCGGGTTTGGGAGATGCTTTCTGAATCGCTTCGGCAATTGCTTTTCCGGCATTCAGCCTACTTTCCAGAATTTTCCGTTTGAACGATTCCGACCATAACCGATTGCCGATATTTTCCCCGGCGAGATTAACCACCCCATCACTTTCTTCGATGGCACTCCCCCACTCGCCCACTGTGCTGCCATCCCACGGTAAACACTTCACCGAAGCGGGCAGGATGGTACGGGCATTCTCCGGAGAGCGGCTCAAGGCAATTACCCGAAAACCGTCATCAATCAGGCGCTGTGTTAACGCCCTGCCAATATACCCGGTCGCACCGGTGATCAGAATCGTCTTCATGGTTATTGAAAGAGCAGTTTAATATAAGTCATTGGAGAGAGTAATTCGCGTTTGCTGATGGTGCCGGACATCATGCCGGAAATCCAATCCGCTACCTTCCGGCTTCGCGCCGCTTTTCCAATGACCAGATTCACCAAGGGCAAAAATCGTGCAGTTCGCTGTAATTGATACCCCAACCGCAACTCCCCTCCCAGTCGTTTCCACAAACGGTTTTCATACTCGATCAATGTGTTGGCGCTATAGTCCGTTCCCTGGCAAATTTCCGCCAGCACCTCGGCAGCAATCTTACCGGAACACATGGCATTGCCGATTCCCTCGCCGGTAAAAGGATCAATAAGGCCGGCGGCATCACCGGTCAAAATGAAGCCGTTCCCAGCCGCCGGGCGCCGCTTGCTCCCCACTGGCAAATTCCAGCCGTGGATATCGCCCAGCAATTCCGCATTCTTAAACCGTTCCCGAAAAAAAGCAGATTTTGTGGCTTCGATGTGGGCGTATCTCAAGCGAATGCCTTTCTTTTTTAAGGCACTGTGAACCATTCCCAGCCCCACGTTGGCTAACCCGTCTTCCAGGGGAAATATCCAGAAATAGCCCGGCAGGATGTCTTTCACATAATGGAGTTCGATGGCGTTGCCATCCAAACCGCCAACACCCCGGTAATAGGCGCGGGTTGCCACCAGCATGTGATCGGGATCGTGCTCATACAGCCCCATCTTACGGGAAATCACCGAACTGAAGCCATCCGCACCGACCACAACTTTGGCAGTGATGGAAACTTCTTTGCCTTCCTCGGTCTTCCCAACGATTCCCTGCACCTGTCCATTGGGCTTTATAACATCCTCAACACTTAACCCTTCGATGGTTTCCACCTTTTTCTTTGCCGCCTGGAACAGGATGTTGTCAAACACCATGCGCCGGCAGACATATCCCTTGGTAACACCTTCGTAATGCCCCGGGGTAAAACCAATGCGAGCGGCAGTTTGATTGGGTGCGGAAAAAATTACGCTGTCCACTCCCACCTGGGGTGATTTTTCCAACTCATCCAACAACCCCAGTTCCCGCAGGTAAACCACGCTTTTACCGGAGATGGCATCCCCGCAAATTTTATCCCGCGGGAAATGTTTCTTATCCACCAGCAACATCTTCAAACCGTGTTGGGCACCATACAAAGCGGTGGTAGCCCCTGCCGGTCCGCCACCCACTATAATCACATCATAATCGTAATCCATAAACGCAAAGCCTCCTTATCGGATTGGAGATTTCGAACTTCCAACCTAAACGGGCAAAATATACGGGATGAAGGAACCGTTTTGCAATAGGGTTCCTAATTTATTCACGTGTATCTCGGTAATCAGTAAGTCAGCCGCCAGGCGGTCACGTGGTGATGATCCGAGTGCCAGTGAGTTCGTGGGGAGAGATTTTTTACCGAACCATGGTAATGGGGGGAACCAGAAAAAGGGAATCCCCGGAGTTGAAAATGTTTACCAATCCTTATCCGGTCATCTTTTCCAGCGCCTGTTTAAAATCTTCAATCAAATCTTCGGTGGATTCGATGCCCACGGAGACCCGAATGAGGCTGTCTGTAATGCCGGTCTTTTCTCGTTCTTCCGGCGTCAGTCCGGAGTGAGAAGTGCTGGCAGGACGGGTTAAGAGGGTTTCCACGCCGCCAAGACTGGGCGCAATGATGGGAATTCGGGTAGCATTCATGAAATGTTCGGCGGCTGCCAAACCGCCCTGGAGCTCAAAACTGAGCATTCCGCTGAATCCGTCAAACAACTCGCTGGCGATGGCATGATAAGGGCTGGAGGGCAACCCGGGATAATTCACTTTTTTGACCTGCGGCTGTTCCTCCAGAAATCTGGCAATCCGAAGAGCGCTCTCATTTTGATAATTCACCCGCAGTGCCAGGGTTTTGATCCCCCGGTGCAGTAAAAAACATGCATGGGGGTCTAATGATCCCCCTAAATGATTTAACTTGTGGGTAATTTTTTCTATCAGGTCTGCCCTGCCAATCACCGCACCGGCAACAATATCGGAATGCCCGTTGAGATACTTGGTACAACTATGCAAGGAGAGATCGAACCCCATTTCCGCCGGGCGAAAATTTACCGGGCTGGCAAAGGTGTTATCGATCATGGAAACCAGAAAATGCTTTTTGGCAAACTCTACTGCCGCTTTTAAATCCGGCACTTCAATTAAAGGATTGCTCAGGCTCTCCACATATATCGCCCGGGTATTGTGCTGCAACTTGCTCTCCCAACTATCCGGATTACTGCCATCAATAAAATCAAACGAAATCCCCCACCGGGGAAATTCTTCGGTGATAAAGGTATGGGTGCCGCCGTACAGGGTACTCTGCACCAGGAGGTGATCTCCACTGGAAAGGATTGATAATAAGGCGGTGGTAATGGCAGCCATTCCGCTGGCAGTGACCAAAGCGGCTTCGGCATTTTCCAGGGCGGCTAACTTTTTGTGCAATACCTCATGGTTGGGGGTATTGTTAAGGCGAAGATACTTGATGGCATCGTAACTCGACTCACCGGTATATTCGTAATTAGCAGATTGAAAAATCGGCATACTTACCGCGCCCAGCACCCGGGGGGACATTTCCCCGGAATGGATGAGTTTGGTTAAGAGCGACTGTTGGGATGACTTCATTGAATATCCTTTATAATAATGCCAGCGTGCGATACGCGGGACGTTTGCGTTTAAATTCCAGCATGGCATTTTCCGCCTGCTCACGGGTCGGAAAGATGCCCACACAGATAAAATCACTTCGTTGACCGGTATTGAGAGAATAAAGATTCCGCCGGATCATCTCACCGGTACGACCAATATGAAATGATTCTTCGGAATGACTATACTCAATCGACCACAAATTACCGGATGTCATCTCGTTTCCTCCTAATTGTTTGATTCTGTTACCCTGTTTGAAAATACAATATTTTACCGAAATATGAAAGAGAAGAAATTGGGTTTAACTCCTACCGATGATTCATGCTCGCCCCCAAAAACTTTTGGAAGAATGCTTCTCCATTCTCAGGTGTATTCTACTGCCAGAGCCCTTTTCATCTCTGCTATTGCTGCTTCACTAAAATAATCGTCTTTTTCAATTTATTCAACACGCGCTTTTCCGGATTTAACGCTTCGAACAGGCAAATGTAGGCTCCGATTCGTGCCATTCTCCCCTGATCATCCCTGCCATCCCAGACAACCTGCCCCTGGTGAGCCGCCGGTAAACTGTCGGCTAAAAAGCGGATTAACCGACCTCGCAAATCATAAATGCGGATATTGATGAAAGCGGTTTCCACATTCAGGGAATAACGGATGACGGTGAAATCCTCCCGTCCGTCAAAATCCGGGGAAAAGGGATTGGGTTGAATTTCCAACCGGCTGGGGCTGGAGAGAACCTCAACAAAAACCGAATTTTGTTCGCCGGGGGTTGAGCCGCCCGGTGCTACCGAAGCTGCCCAGTTATCCTTAAACTGCCCATTAAAAAAAGGATTGATCTTCTCCAGCGAAACACCGGGTTCGGTCTCCCGTCCATACCAGTCGGAAGTGTAGGGAACCCGATCGTAAACGAACCCGGTGGGTCCTATCAGCCGCAGGTCATCGGTTCCGTTATTTAAAGTGGGAAAGCCCCTGATAATCCGAACTTTTTCGGGGGCAACCGAATAGTGATCGATAAGTGCGGTATCCCCTCCCAGAACGATAAAGCCGGAAGGCGCCAGCCAATCATCATCCTGACGAATCGCCACGGTATCCCGGGAATCGGCAAAACGGAGATAACGCAGATTAATCGCTTCAGCGCCTTTATTATACAGTTCCACCCACTCCTCAAAATCGGGTTGGGGTTCAAACATAATTTCATTGATCACCACATTCACCCGGGACGGATCGTCAATAAAGTGGGTGACAATCGCCACGTTATTTTCCGGATGAGCATCATTCGTTACCGTGAGGGAAATGCCAAAAGAAATTTCACCGTAAGGTACATCCGGAAATTCTCCCTCCATATCCAGGGAATCGCCGGGCGGAAGGGAGATGGTTCCGGAAAAGGTTTCCACTATTTCGTTGCTTTCCGGTACCCCATTGCGATTGTCATCCAGAAAAGTTGACCAGGTGATCTTGTTGAGTGGATTCACCCCGGCATTTTTTAAGGTAAAGCGAAAGGGGATGCTGCTTCCGGCAATGAAGGATGAAGCCAGCAATACCAGCCGGGTGATGGCAGCGTCTACCGGAACCGGTGAGATGGAATTGGTAAATCCCGGGGTGCCATTGATAAACAGACTGTTCCCCCAGTTCCCGGGTGAATTGTCTTCGCTCAATACACGCTTCTCATCACTGTGGCCGGCATCGTTGTTAATGGTATAGCGATACTGCTGAACGGTGTCCAGGGCAGCATCTATCAACATAATCGTTTCCGGGGTGCTGTTGGAGAGTCCCCCACTGCCCAGGGTACTGCCATCAATGGTTAACAGCAGCGCTTCGGGGGAAATGAGCGAATCATACGTGGTTGAGCCATTGGCAAAGTAATCCGGATCCAGTATTAAACCGTACTGCCCGGCATGAAGGATCAAACCGCCGCCATCAACGTCGGAGAGGAAGTCGAATCCGCTACTATCGCCAATTTGCCAGCCGGACAGATCCACTGCCTGATTGCCCAGGTTGTAGATTTCTACAAATTCGTCACTGTTTTCCGGACCAATGGGGTTAAACATCACCTCGGTGAGAATAATTTGGGCGGAACCTATCCGAACGATTCCAAACGCAAAGAGCATGAAATAAACGTATCGCATGGCGCCGAAGAATGTGTGTGTGATTCGGTAGAGAATGTTATGATCCGGCAAGAGACCGGAATTTAATGAATGTCTGTACGCAACGCCCGGGTAGCAGGCATCTTCGTTGCCCGGCACCCCGGAATTTATATTTTTCTCATTATCCCGTTCAACTCAAAAGCGAATCAGCGCCGATCCCCATGTAAATCCGGAACCGAAAGCCGCCAGACATACCAGGGAGCCATCCCGAATTTTTCCCTCCTGCTTTGCCATGCTCATCGCCATGGGGATGGTTGCCGCGGTGGTATTCCCGTAATGCACAATGGTATTCATGACTTTCTCCATGGGAATTTCCAGGCGCGCCGCTACCGCCTCGGTAATCCGCTGATTTGCCTGATGGGGAATGAACAGATCCAGGTCAGCCGGGGTGTACCCCGTTGCCTGCAACGCTTCCATAATGACCTCCGGGAAACGCACCACCGCATGTTTGAAGACAAACCGGCCTTCCATGTGAGGAAAATTATGCTCGGGGTCATCATAGACCGGGTTCTGCCCGGGAGTATGGTGAATGGAGGGCCATTCGCAATATAATTTTCTGGCATATCTGCCATCGGCATGAAGATGGGTTGTCAGTATCCCTTTGTGAGGGTTATCGGTGGCGGATAAGATGACGGCGCCCGCACCATCTGCAAAAATAACCGAGATATCTCTTCCCCGGGTGGATTTGTCAATTCCCAGGCTCTGAATCTCCGAACCAACCACCAGTACGGTTTTATAAGTACCGGTCTTGATAAATTTGTCTCCCACTGCCAGAGCATACATAAAACCGGAGCAGGCATTCCGGATATCCATACATGGCACACCGGGAATTCCTAACTTCTCCTGCATTAAACACCCCCCGCCGGGAAAACCCATATCACTCACGATACTGGCAAATACGATAAAATCGATATCTTCCGGTGTCATGCCGGCCTGTTCCAATGCCATTAATGATGCTTTATACCCCATCCCATTAATGGTCTCTTCCCCGGGGGTCACCCATCGACGTTCAACAATGCCGGTTCTCTCCCGAATCCATTCATCGCTGGTATCCATCATTTTTTCCAGATCATGATTGGTAATGATGTTCTCCGGCACATAATGCCCCATGCCGGTTACCTGTGCATTCTTCATCTCATCCCCTTTCCGTGGTGTTATAAAGTTGCCTCCTTCTTCTTACTTCCATTCCACCTCAACAGGTGGCGATATGTATTTATCCGAAATTTTCCACCGGCAATTTCAAAAAGTGCCCGGTAGAGAATCCCGCTTACGAAAACCACCGTATCGAATAAAGATATCAGTGGATACCCACGTAGTCCTTCTCCAATTTCTCTTTAAGCTTTTTTAACATATCCCTGGTCATCAGATCCAGATCATAAGCCGGTTTCCAATTCCAATCCTGCCGGGCAGCGCGGTCATCAATGCTATGGGGCCAGGATTCGGCGATGGCCTGGCGATAGTCAGGTTGATAGGTACACCGAAATTCCGGAAGGTATTTCCGAATGGATTCAACGATATCCGCCGGGGTTAACTGCATGGCATGAACATTATAGACACGCCGGGTGAGCGCTTTGTGATCTGCATGAGCCAGTTCGATAATTGCCCGAATTGCATCGGGCATGTACATGAACGGCAGGGGAGTGTGTTCATCAACAAAGGAAACATACGGTTTATTTTCGACAGCGTGGATATACATGTCCACGGCAAAATCGGTCGTACCGCCGCCGGGCAGCGTTTCGCTGCTGATGATCCCGGGATAGCGCAGGGATCGAACATCCAGCTTGTATTTTAAAAAATAATATTGCAACAACTTTTCTCCGGCAACCTTGGTAACGCCATACATGGTGGTGGGATTTAATGGGGCATCTTCCGGGGTTAACTCCTTGGAGGCATCGGGTCCGTAAGCCGCGATGGAACTGGGGGTGATAACCCGCTCCACTCCTTTCCGCCGGGCAACTTCCAGAACGTTAAACAACCCCTGCATATTCACTTCATAGGCAAACTGGGGATTCTGTTCCCCCACTGCCGATAAAATGGCTGCCATGTGAAAAATGGTATCGATCTCCTTTTCCACTACCTCTTTGGCAAGCATGTGGGTATCCAGCACATTCAAATACAAAAACGTACTATGTGCTTTTACCACTTCAGGCGGTTTTTTAATGTCCGAGGAGATAACATTTTTCTTCCCGAATTCTTTTCCGAGATGCACCACCAGTTCCGAACCGATTTGACCACAGGCGCCGGTGACCAGTATTTTTTTCATATCCTGTCCTTCCTGATTAATCGTGTAAAGAAGCTCCGATAACTTTACGGAAAACAATTGGGTGGATAAATACAGTCGCTGTGTTTGAGATGGATATTTTGCAAGACTTGAAACAATGGGAGAAATGGGAAACAGAAGAGACGTAAATAAATCGAAGCGGAAAACCTGTCTGCCTGATAGTTTCGTATTCCATTTGTCTCTTCCCTTCCTTCCGATTTATATCAAACTAAAATAGATTATAAAAAATTTTATATTGGCACAATAGTTAGTTAAAAAAAATGCAAAAATTGGTGAACAACCGGGTGCGGGGCAGTTTTTTCTTTCCGAATGGATCGGCAAACGAGGAATTGTCGCGGCGTCAATCAGTGACGAAGTGGTAGTAGGGAATCTTCGCGCAAAGAGAAATACCCATTTTTTCACCCGGTTGCCATTTCCTTAAAATTTCCCAATGCCCGATTTAGAACAGCAAGGGTGTACGCTGCCGTACATAATTTTCCCAAAACAAACTTTTTTGAGACGAAAAACCGGGAATTTTGCTTTTCTGTTAGTTGGCACCATTTTCGCTTTAAACAGAAATGAAGTTGATGCAAGAAAAAAACGAATGACTCTAAACGAAGGAGGGTTCAATATGGTTACTTTAAAATCCGTTGGGAGGGTAATGCTGGTGATGTTGCTGTTAATTGGTTTTACTGCGACTGCCAGTGCCGATGTTATCGTCATTAAGACACCCCCACCGGCAATTAAGGTGGAATTTAAGCCGGTGAAGCCATTCCGGCACGCCGCATGGATTCCGGGTCATTGGGCATGGAAACGGGGGCATTATGTGTGGGTAAGCGGCTACTGGGTGAAATCCCGGCATGGCTATGTTTGGATACCCGGTCATTGGGTGAAACGCCATCACGGCTGGGTGTGGGTTCGAGGCCATTGGCGGCGGCGCTGATTCGGATTAGGATAAAAATCATCCCGGAACCCTGCATACCTCCTCCCCGACCCCCTGTTCATTTTGGGCAGGGGGATTTTTTTTCGGTGATATTCGTCTACCGGAACATCTGTCCTTTTTGGAGAGCCACGCCTTTCAGAAATTCGTTGGCAGTCAGTTTTTTACGCCCCTGCAATTGCAATTCTTTAATCTTTACCATGCCGGGCTGGCAGGCAACCCACAAGTCATCATTTTTTGCTTTTACAATTGTTCCGGGTGGTTCGGAGGGTTCATTTTCGGAAATCACCGTGGCTCGGTAGAACTTCACCAATTTTTCATTCCAGAAGGCAAAAGCCCCGGGAAATGGGGAAAGTCCGTGAATCCACTGTTTTACCCGGCGGGCAGGCTGGGCAAAGGAAATGTGGCACATCTCTTTGCTAATTTTAGGTGCCGGCGATGCCAAGCGTTCGTTCTGCGGCGTGGTGGTAACGGTTCCGGCAGCTATCAAATCCAGGGTTTGCAGCAATAGTTCGGCACCGGCAACAGCCAGGCGGTCATGGAGGGTACCGGCGGTATCATCGGGTAGCACCGGGTATTCCTTTTGTAACACAATGTTTCCGGCGTCAACTTGCTTTCGGATAAAAATGGTCGTTACCCCGGTTTTCGTTTCCCCATTGATGATGGTCCAATGGATTGGAGCCGCACCGCGATATTTGGGGAGCAGGGAAGGATGAAGGTTAATCGTCCCCAATGGGGGCATGGTAAAAATTTTTTCCGGTAAGATGCGAAATGCCACTACCACGAACACATCTGCATCAAGCGCTTTTAAAGCTTTAACAAACGCTTCATCTTTTAACGATTGGGGTTGAAAGATTGGGGA
>CAYYGL010000028.1:0-34383 GCA_964471235.1 uncultured Calditrichaceae bacterium | reverse complement strand
AAAAGCCGCCTTTGTTTCCTACCGTAGTGCCTGGCTGGTTAAAAACTTCCCGGTTCCCAAACGTTCCGATGACCGGGGGAGTGAAACCACTACTTTGGCAGCCAGGAACTCATCACCTGCCCCCCCTTCTTCCTCGTCTGTCTCCACTCCGGTTGCCAGTTCCCCCTTCCATCTCCAATTTCCTCGGGTGGATGCCACCTATTCCGGGTATGCCTGGAGCAGACCAATTCAATATGTTGATAACGGAATAGCTCCATTTCACGGCGGGGGTGAGCTTCGCAGTGAATTCCGAATCCGGGGCAAATTTGCGTTTTCCGGGCGGGTCAGGGCTCGCGCCTCCCTGAATGTGTTTCACCACACAGACCCGGGGAAAGGTGCCGCCCATCTGAAAGGAGAACTATTTGAAGCACAGGTGGCAATCCAACAGAATGACTGGGATATTAACATTGGCAAGCAACTTATTCGCTGGGGTAAAACCGATGGTATCAGCCCGGTGGATAATGTGAATCCCCAGGATTTAAATGAATTTTTTTTGAAAGAATATGAGGACCGCAAACTGCCGGTGTGGATGGTGCAGGGGAAATATTATCGGGGAAATCTGATCCTGGAAACCGTGTTTATTCCCTTTTTCACGCCCCATCGATATCGTGTTGTTGGTTCCCGCTGGTCGCTTTTCGGAAGAATTGATCCGGCAATCCCTGACAGCACCCTGCCAGTGATGGATTCCCCAAAACCGTCTCGTTCGCTGAAAAATTCGGAGTTCGGTGTGCGGATAAGTGCCCCGTTTGGCAGCCTGGATGCGGAAGTTAGCTATTTGTTCGCCCATTCCCGGATGCCGGCATTCGAAATCGTTTTACCACCGGGGCTCCCCATCCCAATACTGAGCAATCCGTCGCAGATATTCCGGGTGTTGTATGGGATAAACCGCGCGTTAAATGGCAACCTGGTCGTTAAACAGGTATTTCCCCGGCAACATATTTTGGGAATTGCCCTGGAGACCACCTACCGGCAACTGGGTATCCGCGGAGAAAGCGCCCTGGTGCTCCGGCAGCCGTTTTTAAGCAAAGACCTCACTTTGCAGCAACATCCTTACCTGCAAACCGTTGTGGGAGTTGATTACCTGGCTCCATCCAACCTGTATGTTAATTTCCAGTATATCCGGGAAGCGGTTTTGGGAAACCCGGTAAACCTGTTGCAGAGGAGCAGTAGCGGTGCTCTGGCGGTCCAGATAGATCATGGGTTCCGACGCGATGCGGTGACAGTCTCAGTGGCTTCCTACTACAATTACAGTTATGGCGGGTGGTACCTCAGCCCGGAGGTCGATTTTCGGGTGACGGAAAATTTTCACACCCTTGTCAAATCGGTCTTCTTCTCCGGGGGCAGTGATCCATTTCTCTCTTTTTACCGTCGGAATGATTTGTTGATGGTCTGGCTAAAATATGTCTTTTAAGAAAGCAGTCTTATCACAAGGCACCCCCGACTTGCTGAGCATTCGGAGGGTGCACTTTGTGAATATCCGATGTCTCTCATGCTTTCCCATTGCCCAATATCTTGCTTAGAAGGCTATTAATTTCTTGCAGGCGGTAGGGTTTTTTGATGATGCCCTTAAAACCGTATTCCCGGTACTTTGCCATCACCGGGTCATTGGAATAGCCACTGGAGACGATGGCGTTCGCCTCCGGGTCTATCGAAAGCAGTTTTCCAATAGCTTCCTTGCCGCCCATCCCTCCCGGTATGGTTAAATCCATAATGACCAGGTGATAGGGATGCTGCTCTTTCAGGGATTGTTGGTATTTTTCCAGTGCTTCATGACCGTCATTAGCATATTCCACCTGGTAGCCCAGGTAGCCAAGCAGGTGCCCCATCGCTTCCCGGACCATCGCATCATCATCCATGACCAGAATTTTTCCCTCCCCTCTGGTAATGCTATCCGGTTTGGATTCCTTGACTTTTATCTCTTCAGCAGACGCTGGCAGGTAGATATGAAATCGGGTACCCACATTAATTTTAGATTCTACCTCGATTGCCCCCTGGTGTTTTTTGATAATTGAATAGGTGGTGGCTAACCCCAGTCCACTGCCGGCTTGTTTGGTGGTAAAATAGGGATCGAAAATTTTACCCAATAAACTCTCGGGTATGCCGATACCCTCATCGGCGATGGTGATTTTCACATACCTGCCCGGTGTTAACGTTTTGGAAACGTGTTCATCGACCTTGATATTCTCAGCCGTGACGGTGATGGTGCCGCCCTCCGGCATGGCTTGCTGGGCATTGAAGACCAGATTGTTCAATACCTGGCTGATCTGTCCTTCATCCGCCTTTACCCCCCACAAGTTATCGGCAATCCGGAACTCACTGCGCACGTTGGAACCGCGCAGCACAAATTTTACCGTTTGGGTTATCAGATCGCCCACCGAAATACTTTTAAGAATCGGAGCCCCGCCTTTTGAAAAGGTTAGCAACTGGTACGTCAAGTCTTTGGCGCGCATGGTGGCATTTTCCGCCTCGCTTAGCCATTTGAAAAGTTTGTCTTCCGGTGAGGTGGAAATTTTTGACAGGGAAATATTTCCCAGAATGGCGGTTAATATATTGTTAAAATCATGGGCAATTCCACCGGCAAGCACACCAATCGATTCCAACTTCTGCGCTTTAAATAACTCTTCTTCCAATCGATGCTGTTCGGTGACATCTCTGAACACCAGCACTGTGCCAATCGTTTTACCGTCACCATCCCGGATTGGGGCGCCGTTTTCTACTATCAAGTGCTCTTCACCATCCCGGCTGGTTAAAACGACCACCTTTTCCTGATGAATTACCTTCCCGGTTTCAATAACCATCTGGTGCGGGGATGACAGGGGGGTGCCGGTTTCCCCGTCTTTTAACCGGAACACTTCTGCTAAGGGTTTCCCAACCGCTTCATCGTGGGAATAACCGGTTAATTTTTCCGCCGCTTCATTTATCAGTAGAATTTTGCCATTCCGATCGGTGGAAATTACGCCATCCCCGATAGACCGCAGGGTGACCGCCAATCGTTCTTTTTCCGCCCGCAGTTCCTCATCCGATCGGATTCTTTCGGTCACATCCCGACCAATAATTACCAGGGCTTTCCGGCTGCCATCCTCTTTAAAGATGGGAACTTTAATCACATCAAAAATCCGATCATCGCCATCTTCCTGAGGTACCGCCTCTTCATTTCGGGTAACACAGCCGGCTTTCCAGGCAAGTTCATCGGATTTTTCACAGGTTAATAAAGCCTCTCGATAAAGGGGCTTATATTCTGCTAATTCCCTATCTTTTTTCCCGTGGTAATCCACATCCTCCAACCCAAAGAGTTCAACCGCATATTGATTGGCTTCCAGCCACCTTCCTTCGCAATCTTTAAAACACACGAAATCGGGCATGGCATCAATTAAGGTTCGTAAACGTGCTTCTTCCTCTGCCAGGGCATCTTCTGCCAATTTTCGCTCGGTAATGTCGAACGCCGTGCCTAAAATTGCCGGTTTCCCATCATACTCGATAATACAGGTGGCGAGATCGATCCAACGTTCTTTTCCGCTGCGGGTAATGATTTTTAATTCATAGCGAATATAAGAGTTGTCCCCGTTCAGACGACGGCGTTTTACCTCCTCGAAGCGTTCCCTGGAATCGGGATGGACCACGTCTGCAACCGGAATTCGAATTAATTCCTCCACGTCATATTCCAGAAGCAGTTGTGTCGCCGGGTTGACGTAACAGAATGTACCGTTTTGATGGATAAAGATCGCCGAACTGGAACTTTCGGTAAAATCTCGAAATTTTTGCTCGCTTTCCTGCAAGGCCCGGTATGCCTGTTCCACTTTTTCCTTCTCTTCCATTAAATCCCGGGTGCGTTCTTTTACTTTTAATTCCAATTCTCTTTTTTTCCGTTTCACGTGGCGCACACGTTGATCGATGATCCCGGAAATCGAAAATACCATGAGCATTAACACCAGAAATCGGAACCACCAGGTTCGCCAATAAGGAGGCTGAATAACGAAATGATAACTGGTTGGAACATCCACCCATACCCCATTGGCATTGCAGGCTTTCACCTGGAATGAATATTCTCCGGGGGGAAGATTTGAATAGGTGGCAGTACGATCATAGGTTTCCGGCGACCAGGAAGCGTCAAATCCTTTTAATCTATATTGATATCTTACTTTCTCCGGATTGGTTAAGCTAATCCCGATAAATTGAAAGGTGAGATGGTTCTGATTATGGGTGAAAACGCCATTTTTCGGAAAGGGTGCGTCCCGCAAAAATAAACGCATGTGAGTAATTTGAACTTTGGGAGGAATGGGATTGAATAGATTGGCTTTGGGATTATACCGAATTGCACCGCCAATGGTGCCAAACCACAAGTTCCCGTGTCGATCTTTTAACACAGCGTTTTCATTGGTCTCGATGGCGCTGAATCCTTCTGATTTACCGAAATGAGTAATGGATAAATTAACCGGATTTATTTTATCCAATCCCCGGCTGGTACCCGTCCATACATTACCGGAATCATCCGAAGCCAGCAGGAAGGTGTAATCTCCGCTCAGACCGTCTTTTGTGGTGAGATGATGGAAAGTGGAGTCATCATAATAAAACAGTCCGAAGCCCGGGGTGCCCACCCACAGGTGGTTATTTACATCTTCCACAATGTTTAAGACCGATGGTGCTGTGAGCCCCTCTTCTTTGGTTAAGCAATTAAAATTTATTCCGTCAAATGAACATAGCCCGCCATACTCGGTAGCAAACCATATTGTTCCTTTTCCATCAATATAAATGTAGCTGATGTCGTCGCTGCCAAGCCCGTCTTTAGTGGTGTATTGTTTAAGAGCCTTTGTTCGGGGATTGAAACGAATTGCCCCCTTTTTATAGGTGGCAATCCAGATGTTTCCGGCGGCATCGGTTTCCATATCCAGGATATACCTGCCGGGCAAGCCGTTATCAGTGTTCAAATATGAAATCTTACCTGTGGCGGGATTCAAAATGGTAATACCATTACCGAAGCTACCGAAGTACAATTTGCCCTCCTGATCTTCGGTGATTGTCACGACCACGGGTTTAAAACCTTTGGAGGAGTCGAAATGTTCTATCTGTGCAGGGGAAGCTTC
Source organism: uncultured Calditrichaceae bacterium (assembly GCA_964471235.1). Taxonomy (GTDB): domain Bacteria; phylum Calditrichota; class Calditrichia; order RBG-13-44-9; family J075; genus CAYYGL01. The sequence continues at coordinate 29,263 of CAYYGL010000028.1, read as the reverse complement.
ATCCCGGTGAAATGTCACCCTGGTGACCCCTTTTTCACCGGCGAACCAATAGTTCCCTTTGCTGTCTTCGTAAATATCCCAGATGCTGTTGTCTGTTAATCCTTCGTCGGTCGTGTAGATGTGGAACATATCCCCGCGGAATTTACAGACGCCTCCGCCATTGGTGCCAAACCAGAGGTTTCCTTCCCGGTCCTGGAAAATATCAAAGATGGTCTCGGAACTTAAGCCGTTTTTCTGGGAAATCTGTTCAACACTGACAATCTCATCCACTGTCTTCCCTGTGGTTATCCGGTAAACACCCTCTTTATCCCGGGAAATCCAGATTTGATTATGGTTATCCACTAAAATTGAAAGGATGACGTTGGAGGTGTTTCGGGGCGTGAAGGAAAATCTTTTAAATTTAATGTTTGTAGAGGGTGGTTGATGAACCGGATCGTAAACAAACACATCCCCATCAAAGGTTCCGGCCCAAATTCGATTGTATTGGTCGCATTTCAGGATATATATTTGTAAGTCCGTTAAGCCATTCGTCCGGTCGAGGTGTTGATACTCGCCGGTAGCGGATTGATAAATGTAAATACCGGTGTCGGTAGCAAACCAGATGGCTCCGTCGGGTGATTGGCATATAGAGAAAATGGATTTTTCATTCAAAGAATCAATGGCAGTGAACCGGCTTATCGAATCACCGGAGATGACGTAGATGCCTTTTCCGTTGGTGGCAATCCAAAAATTCCCCTGCTGGTCTTCCAGAATACCATATATTTGCGTTCCCGGCTTACCGTTCCACAGATCCATCGTCTTGAAACTATCTACCCGGGCATCATATATGGAAATCCCGCCATGGCGATGCCCCAGCCAGAGCTTGCCGGTTTTATCCATCCACCCGGTCGTAATATCATTCTCTGCCATCCCGTTATGATAGGAATAATTCTTAAAAGATATCCCATCAAAACGAGAAATCCCATCCGAAGTGGCAAACCACATATAGCCGTCAGGATCCTGGGTAATAAAATACACTTGTGATTGGGCTAAGCCATCCTGAATGCTATAGTTCTTTATGTCAAACTTCTGGGAAAAAATCGGATATGAGATGAAAAGAATAAAGACCAGGGGCAGTAAAATGCTTGCAAGTCGGGATGCTAAAAACCCGGGCAAACGAAAAGGGGTGGAACTGTCATAAGAAAAACGCTCCATATTTAACTCCGACATTCCGGTTAACATTTGTTGACGAGCATAGGTTTAAGGATTTCCCTTCATCGATTTTATATAAACATGGCGCACAATTCCGGTTGCCACCGTTCCCGGATGAAATGTGTTAAAAGTGTTCAGATTATCGACAGGCTGTTTAAAAAATGTAGTAAAACTGTTTATTTTTTGGATGTTTCGAGATGTCAGTGGGGAAGCAAAATTGCAGGGAGAATAGGGAGGTCATGTTCCAGGCTATCGCCAGACGCCGGTTATCGCCTCCACTGCCATTTAAATGCCCGGCTGACCGCTCCCTCCGCGGTGCTGTTTTGCCGAATAGATATCTAAAAACCACTCCGAAACAGTTGTTTTGGAGGAATGATATCATTTACCCCATCTTTTGGAGTTGAACTTTAGAACCGGAGTAAACATCAAGATGGTCAATTGCTAAAATATTATTCTTCGGGGCTGTTATGGTGTTCGTTTTTCTGGAATTGATTTTGCTTTAATTATGCTAAATCATGGCACACACCTGTGCTAAATTTTCAATACGCGCCGGGGGGGTGCTTTCGGCGTCGCGTTTGGTTTGTTCAAAAACTTTACCGGCGTTCATGGCTTTGATAAACTCGATCATATTATCCGCCACACTCTCGCTGCTGCCCATCTGCACCAGCATGGCTTTGCAGAAATCATCATAAGTGTAATTGCCGGATGTGTTTTTAACTAATCCACCGTGTTATATTTTTTCTCCCAACAGGTTGGAAGTCCCAGTCCGCACCTCGATTGACGGTGTTTCCCGCTTGGAGGAAAGATGACAGCTCCGGCTGTTCAGTCACTGCTTCCTGCTGCGCTGTTTACGGAACTCCTGCCACAGGAAAAACGCCAGTCCGAGGTACGTAAGCAGCAACCCAATCCAGGAGGCGGTTACCCCGGCAAAGTAGGTTTTCGGTTTAAATTTTAAGGTGATGGTATGCTTCCCTGCCGGCACCACCATGGAACGCAGGATGTGATTGGTTTTATAAATTTTCAACTCCTCGCCGGTTTCCAGAACGGCTTTCCATCCCCGGGGATAATAGACTTCCGAGAGCACTAACAGCGCCGGTTTATCCGTATAGGCATTTACGATAAATTTGTCCGGGGTGTAAGAAGCCGCCGGCACATACGCATCGCTGCTGTCCGGTGCTTCCACCGGGGTGCCCAGCGGTTCTTCCAGCAATGCCACTTTGCGGGGGTTAAAACCGGGCTGGTTCATCAATCGCAGCCGCTCTTTGCCATCGGCAACAACCCGGGTGCTATCCACAAAAAACGCCCGGGGTAGTACGGCTTTGTTCTCATATAAATTCAATGTTTGCCCCTGCACGGTGCCCTTGAGCAGTAATTGTAAATCGGGGTGGGAGAGTTGCTGCCCCAGTGCCAGGTACTTACCGTTTAACATGCTGACCACCGGCAGGTTGATGGGCAAACGGGGGTCCGGTCTTTCATAGAGATTGTTTTCAATGATATCCTGGATTACTTGTAACTTGGCTGCCGAATAGCCGCCGATATTCTGGTGAAAGTAGGTCCAGCGGGAATCCCGGGGAAGTGCCCGTAAAGGGGGAACCACCCGATGCAGGGTGGTGTCCTGTTGAATGCGGCGATCGATATTGGTTAACAGGTATGCCTGGGCTTCGGCGCGTTTGGGATCGGCAAACTTCCCTTCCAGATATTGGTGGGTCAGTAACCCCACGTCAAGCCCTACTACGAATATCATTCCCAGCGCCAATACATCTTTGCGTAATTTTTGCAGCGCCCCCAGCACCACCCCAATGCCGGCAATCAGAAAGAAGCCGAGTGAGCGAAGTGTTGAAGTGCGCAGGATTTCCAGCCGGGCGCGTTTCAGCAAATCCATCAACTGCTGCGCCTGTTCCTGCGAGCCATACTGGGCGGCATAACGCTGTAATTCATTGGGCTGGGAAAGGGAAAAGCTGGAGCCAAACAACAGCGGAATCAACAATAGCCCGAACACAATTCCGCCAAGCACAAAAAGTTTTTTCCGGTGGGCTTCGTCGTTCAACCCCCCGGTTAAGATGAAGTTCAATCCGATGGCCGCCAGCAGGCAGACGTTAAATGTCACCAGCACCAGGATCATCATGGGCACCCGGAATTTATCGAAATAGGGCACATAGTAGAAAAACAGCTTGTAGAGCGCAGAAAAATTTTTCCCCAGTGACAATAGCAGCGCAAAGAGGCTCAGGAAGGTGAGACTCTTCACCTCCGGGCGCTGCCACTGAAACACGATGGCAATAAGCGCCAGAAATGCCAGGATGATGCTGAGATATTCGTAGGATTGGGTAAAGGGAAGTTCTCCCCAGTAGGAAGGAATTACCCGGTTGTGTAATTGGGGCACGTCTTTGCCGGTATATAATTCCTGCGAAGTGCCGCCGTGGAATTTAGGGATGATCAGGTTCCAGAATTCGGTTACCGAATAGGACCAGTTGGTGGCGTAATCAAATCCGACTCCTTTTTTATCCTTTGCCGCCACGTTTTGGTGAAGTTTCACCGCATTGCCGCCCCGGGTGGAATAGGGAACGTAATCCCGGGTGACCAGCAACGGCTGGGCAACGATTAATACGACCAGGAACATGGCGGCTAAAAACATCCCATGCCATTTAAACAACTCATTCCAATTTTTTTCCCGGATAAATTTTATGTATGGCACAATCCCCATGAACAGCAGCAACAGCAGGGTGTAAAAGATAATCTGATAGTGTTGAGTGCGCATCAACAGGGCAAACGCCAGGGCAAACAGGAGCATACTCAGCCAATCGCGGCGTTTGATAAACAGCAGGAAGGTGAGGAGCGTTAGCGGCATCCACATCAGGGCGCGCAACTTGGAGAAGTGCCCGACCACAATCAGGGCATGGAAATGAGGCATCAGGATGAAAGCAATGCCCACCGTAAAGCCGGCAACGGCGCTGAGACCTAAGAATTTTACCAGCAAGAACATGCCAATGGCGCCCAACAGCAGGTACCAGATTCGCCAATCCAAAATCACATCCAATTTTTGGATAATGGTATCCAGCGACCAGGCAACCCCGCCATAGCGATGATAGATGGGCATTCCGGCAAACATGTAAGGATTCCACAACGGGCGGTGACCGGTTGCTTTTTCATACACTTTAAGTTGATGGGTATTTCCGAGGTTGGAGATAAAGTCGCCGCCGCTAACTTCCAGACCGTCTAAAGCGATGGGTTTGTAAAAGAAAATCAGGAATAAAAACAGGATACCAAAGGCAATGAGGATGCTGCGGGGTTGTTCCAGCACGTCCAGAAAATTGGTGGATGCAGTGGTCACGCGGCCGGTTTTAATCGGGGGAGGTGTCTTTCTGCGCTTTGACTTTTTATCTTTCGCCATACCTTTCCTTTACACTTGATTTGTGATGAGATATACCATCATACCGGATTTTGTTATTGCAAGTGATAAATATATCGAAATTTCGGGGAATTTCAAATGCTTTTAGAGAGGGGAGAGAAGAAATGAATATCTCCGGTTGAGCAGAGCAAACGGAGATGATTATCAAACTAAACCGCGAGAAAGCTCCGTACAACATCCGAAATTCCTATTTTTCTGTGTTTCGAAGGGGTGATCTATCACAACATCAAAACCGGTGGAAAAAGTAAGTTTTTCATAAAAATTTCTATTTACATCTATAGTAATGACAGTTATATTACAAGTTTAAGGATTAAAATAATGTTACATTATTCCCTACAATGTTTGAAGTATGACAGCGCCCTTTTTGTCATTCCGGCCGAATCCCGCCGCGGCGGGAGTCGTGCCGGAATCCTATTGGCGTAAAGTCTTATAGTAGGATTAGTTATCAATAGTAATCCAAAATAGCTGTTTAAAATAAGCCAGGATAACCAAAAGGAGCCTATCATGAATTTCGATTACACCGAAGAGCAATTGTCCATCCGACAAATGATTCGAGAATTTGCCGAGCAGGAGATTGCTCCTCATATTATGGAATACGATGAGAAGAAAACATTTCCGCAGCATTTGATCGAGAAAATGGGGGAACTGGGTATCCTTGGGATCATCTTTCCGGAAAAATACGGCGGCGCCGGGATGGGTTATATCGAATACGCCCTGATAGTGGAAGAAATTTCCGCGGTGGACCCATCGATTGGGCTAACCGTGGCGGCGCACAATTCCCTGGGCACCAATCACATTTACCAATTTGGCAGCGAGGAGCAGCGTCAGAAATACATCCCGCCGTTAGTCACCGGAAAATCCCTGGCTGCCTGGGCGCTTACCGAACCGAGCGGCGGCACCGACGCCTATGAGTTGAAATCTACCGCCCGGAAAGAGGGTTCTCTCTGGATTCTCAACGGCTCCAAAACCTTCATCACCAACGCTTCCTATGCGGACTATTGCGTGGTGATGGCATTTACCGATCCCGACAGGGGTAAAGCCGGTATTTCCGCTTTTGTGGTTGAGAAGGGGTTTCCAGGATACTCCATCGGTACCCCCATGAATAAGTTAGGCATGCGTGCCAGTGATACGGTGGAGTTGTTCTTTGAAGATTGCCAGGTGCCGGAAGAGAACCTGCTGGGCAAAGAGGGGGAAGGCTACTTTAACGCCCTAAGCATCCTGGACGGCGGTCGCATCAGCATTGCCGCCATGTGCGTGGGCATTGCCCGCGGTGCCTTTGAACATGCCATTCGTTATGCCCAGGAGCGGGAAGCCTTCGGCAAAAAAATCTATCGATATCAGGCGATTAAATTGAAACTGGCGGATATGGGCACCAGAATCGATGCCGCCCGCCTGCTGGTCATGCGTGCTGCTGCCATGAAAGACGCCGGTAAAGATGTGGGGATGGAAGCCGCCATGGCAAAATTGTTTGCCAGCGAAGTTGCCATGGAAGTGACCAACGAAGCCATTCAAATTTACGGCGGTTACGGATACATTAAGGAATACCCGGTGGAAAAATATTACCGGGATGCCAAACTGGGCACCATTGGTGAAGGCACATCGGAAATCCTTCGACTGGTGATTGCCCGGGATTTGGTGAAGCGGTATTCCCTCGAAGGGCATCCGGAAATGGTGGGATAAGGCACTGAAGTCTCCTGGTGCGTCCCACATTGCAAAAGGCCTGTATGAGCGATAACTCCGTTTCTTCCGGGGAATCATCACCCATGAAGTCGGAACCCAGAATAGCTTATTTTCGCTTTTACGAAGAGCTGAATGATTTCCTGCCGCCGGAAAAACACAAGCGAACGTTTCTGCATCGTTTTTCCGGGCAGCCGGCGGTCAAGGATGTCATTGAAGCCCTCGGCGTGCCGCACACCGAGGTCGATTTAATCCTGGTTAATGGTAAATCGGTCGGATTCGACTATCTCTTGCAGCCCGGCGACCGGGTGGCTGTCTACCCGGTGTTTGAGTCGTTTGATATCTCTGGCGTTTCCAAAGTTCGCAAAACTCCCCTCCGTCAAACCCGGTTTATTGCGGATGTGCACCTGGGCAAATTAGCCCGGCGGCTGCGCATGTTAGGGTTCGATACACGTTACGCCAATCATTGGGACGACCCAACACTCATCGACATTGCACTACGGGAACGACGGATAATTTTAACCCGTGACCGGGGAGTGTTGAAACATAAGCGGGTCACCCACGGTTACTGGATTCGCGCCACCCGTCCCGATGAACAACTCCGGGAGGTTATCCGCCGCTTTCACCTGAAGAAAAGCTTCAAGCCCTTTACTCGCTGTATGGTCTGCAACGGTTTGTTGGCTGCGGTGAAAAAAGAGGAAATCAGCTCTCAACTGCCGGAAAAACCCCGGAAAACCTTCAACAAATTTTATCGATGCCAACATTGCGGTAAGATTTATTGGGAAGGGTCCCACGTTCAGCGAATGATGAGGTATCTGGCAGCCATTGAAAACGAATTGGAGCAGGGAAGATAGCGGGCGGGTCTTCCGGATATATTCCGCTGTTCAATCCATCATTGGTTGCTATCGTCTCTCACTCCCGGGAATCACTATCCGGCGATGAAGTTGTCAGCACTGCTTCTCCGGCATAAAAAAGCGTGCGCACCGCAATCCGGCTGAAAATGTACAACTGTCCCACCAGAAAAGCGATTATCACCGCAACCCAGGTGGACTGATGAACTCCCGGCGCAATCAGCTTGTAGATAAAAGCAAAAGCAAGCCACAGAATGCCAATGAGTAGATACAGGGATAAAACGACGCCGAAGTGACGGGAAACAAAGCTCATGCTGTCGCCAATTCCCCTCAGGATATTTTTATATTCCCGTTTAACGATAAAGACTTTGCTGTAATCCATAATAATGTTCACCAGGTAAATCGCCGTCCATAGCAGTAAGTATTTGACAAGGGTGTAAACAAATGCGATTCGCTCGTCAATCGTATTGTGGGTGAGGGATGAGACTACTCCTGTCAGCCAGGTGAACAGGTATCGGAAAATCAGCCAGTACGCCACACCGCCGATGATGCCCAGCACTAGAAACCGCAAGAAAAAACGGGTTGCCCCGGTGAGCAGGTGGTCCGTCTTTAGCAGGTAAAGATTGATAAAGCCGGCGGAGAGAAAAATCCAGATCAGCCAGTATAGAACCAGTATATAGAACGTACCGCCGGTTGTGGCAAACATCCTTCCGCTAATGAAATTATCCAAAGCCTCGAACAGGGCGCCGGCACCCACAACAGCGGGTCGAAATGTGCTGGCAATGCCGTGAGCAGAGGCGGAAAATTGATTATACCACAGGGCGTCATATCCTTCCACCAGGCGGTTGCCTGCCAGGCTGTGCCCCAGGGAGGTTTCTATCTGCGATGCCAGGTAAAAGCCGGGAACCAGTACCAGCAGTACATTGAATAGATAGGCAACCACAAGCGCCCGTTTGTATTGAAGCAATCGGGTTATTCCGGTGGTAAATGCATTCCAGGAGTTCATTTAAGTTCCTCTTTCATTAGATAGTTGATCTCTAATTTAAACCGAAAAACTGTTGAATATGGTTAATTGATATCTTTATATTGAAAATGAATGCTTGAGATAAAGAATGAACGTCGAAAATCGTGCCAATAAATTTCGCATAGCATATCCGAAAGCTCTCGCAGGCAACTGGAAAGGCGGCATTTTGAGTATCTCGGCCCATTTGAAAAAGCGAAAAGAGCGGGGGCATTTACCCGGAAAAGCCACGGAAAAACATTTGATTCAAAAAGGAATGGAGGTTCTGAACTCCCCGGACGCAAAGGTTTATGAAGATATCCCATTAAGAAAAACTGTATTTTGTTGTGCATAAACATTGGGCGGTTTTCTTTGATGATGAAGGATTATGGGATACAGCATTTCCACCTGATATGCCTAATCGTTATTTTACCCCTGAAAAAGGTTATCAATTACTTGGTCAATTAAAAGATTTTATTCCATGATGAATCTCGAAAATCTACTGAAAGCTTCTGAAGCCGATACTGCTAATCCGGCTGGCATGGGGCGTTTTGAAGTTCTTAATATGCTGACCAATCGCGACATTCTGAAATAACACCGAAACGACCTTACCCCATTACAATCTGCCCGGTTGTTAATCGCGGATGAAAAGCTCCTTTCCAATAGAAGATTAATCATTACAGAATGCGGAGACGAAAAAGAATTTGTAAAACTTCGGCACCACAATCCTCCCCAGTCCGCCTGGTGGTGGTTCCTGGAACAAATTCCGGTAGAACAATTATCGCTTTAAAATTCCGTAAAGCCACCATGGCGCTTTGGATTTATAACCTTCCCCGCTTCCTCTAAAAAAACGCGGCAAATTCCATCATATTTTGCAGCCAGACCATCCACTTGGTGCTCCATTTCCAGGCGGCAAGGTGGGCTTTCGGTTCACTTACCCAACTGTTATTCGTATGATTCACATCCAGCACCAGAATATTCTCCGGGTCAACCTCCACCTTTACCAACCGGGAGGGGGTTTGGTACTCAAACAATTTCCAGCGGGCGGCACCGTCCCATTTCTCCAGGCGGGTGGTGCTGTCGGCGAAGGTCATCCGAATAGCAATGGGGAAAATTGCCTCTCCCCATCGACGAATGTAAACCTTTGATTGAAAAATCGTTTTCTCCGCTTCCCCGGTAGTATCCGCTTTGAAATCCCGGTAAAATGTAAGTCCCGCTTCCGTCTCCCGGTATCCTGTCAATGCTTTCACCGGTTCGGAAATTACCGTTCCCACGCCATAATCAAACACATTGGGGCTGTAAAATGCCTGGTCAAAAAACCAGTTCATATCCTGCCCGCTAACCTCATTCACCACGGCAAAAAAATCTTTAGGTTTGGGATGATGGAACTTCCAGCGGTCGAAATAGGTGGAGAGCACTTTTTGAAAGGTCTCCCATCCCAGGTAATTTTCCAGGGTGCGCAGCATCATCGCCGGGCGGGAGTAAGAATTAATGCGATAACCATCCGGACCGTAGCGGTAGGATTTGGTCGACATCGAATCCCGTTTGAGAATGGATTCGAAACCGTAATAGAGATCGGCGCCATCGGTTCGCCCGGCAATGGTCACCTCATCATAAATCACCGGGATAAAGCCCTCCAGGTAGCGGCGGCTCACTTTCCGCGGCGGAAAATGGTGGGTGAAAATTCGATACTGGGTGTAGGTGTTAAATCCTTCATCCAGCCAGGCGTCTTCAAACTCATTGTTTCCCACGATACCATACCAGAATTGATGCCCGGCTTCGTGGATGGTGACACTCTCCGGCTGCCAGCTATCCGGCGGTGACCACCAGTGCGTTCCCCCGGTAAACAGCGTCGGGTATTCCATCCCCCCGGTACGGGATTGATACGCCGGGTCCACAATGGTAATGTGCCCGTAGGGATACGCCCCGCACCAGGTACCGTAATATTTCAATGAGGTTGCCGCAGCCTTGAAGTAGCGTTCTTTTTGCCCCAGGTGATCGGGCATTAGCAGCAAGCGCATTTTCACCGGGGGCAGACCGGGCTCTTCAAAATTTCGGTAGAATTCATGAAAATGGGGCGTGGTCACCCAGACGAAGTCGTGCACATCCTCCTGGTAAAAACGGTGGGTGGTGGTGCCGTCGCCGTTATCATTCTGACTGATTTCCACCCCGGTAGCGCCCACCATCCATCCCGAGGGCACGGTCAAGTTGACGTCATACACCCCGTAATCGGCAAAAAATTCCGTCTGGATGAACTGGTGACAATTCCATTGCCCGTTGGCTTCAAACACCCCGATTTTGGGAAACCACTGGGCGATGAAGAAATAATCATCGATGGCGCCGGTGCGGGCAAAAGTGCGGGGAATTTTCGACTCCCAATTGATTTGCAGGGTGATGGTATCCCCGGGCAGCACCGGCTGCGGCAGCTTTACCCGAAGCACAGTGCGGTCCTCCGGATTCCCATCGTCCGGCTGAATGTATGCCATATCACCGGTGACATCCCGGGCGGAAAATTTCCCTTTTTCCAAAATTTGTATCGTCTCCACCCGGCAGTATGCCCACTCGTCATCCCGGTGGCGGGACAAATCGTATCGGGCGGCACGGGGAGAATTGAGAAAGGAGCTTTTGTTGTTCCGCCAGGCATTATAATAAAGATGAAATTGGAGATCCTCCGCCGGGAATGCCGTGCTGTTCATCCAGGTGAGAACTTCCGTGCCGTGCAATAACTTTTTGGACACATCCAGCCGGGCATCCATCCGGTAATTGGCAATCCGCTGGCTGAGGGGCGGGTCGAACTGCACCGGCGGGGTCGTCTGCGCGGTAACCGCCGCCATTAATAAGAGCAGCGAAACGATAAGAAAGGGCGAAAAATCAAGGCGTTCCATAGGTATTCCTTCTTAAAAATGTAAGACGAACAAGGCAGTGAAGATACTTAAATGGGAGGAAATATGCAAATTTACTGCGACAGGAAACAACTCCACTGCCGAAAATAGGGGCCATTGCCAATTCTATTTCATCCACGAATTTCACGAATGCACACGAATCGTTTTCAGGAAAATGATGAATTCATGTTACGTAAGCTGCTCTGACATGAAAAAGTATGGAATTTGTTCGGTTTAACCGTTTTGTAACTACTCAGATAGTAGCTATTTAGGACGCAGATAAGAAAGAGTTTCTGTAGGAATCTGTATTTTTTCATCAAAACTTTTCTTTACCGCAATGATCGTAGCGGATGCGCGACGGCAGCCGCAACGTGAAAGAGATAAACATCTGTTCGTTGCGAACGTTGCGTTCGTTGCGGTATAACAACCTGAGTCGTTACACCGCTTTTAACCGCAAGGTTCATAAAGAAGGCGCAAAGAACGCCACGAAAAAAAAATTGTAAACCATCGCCAACGTTGCGCTCGTAGCGGTTTAACAAACAAGTCCTGCGGATTTCTCCGAAATAAATCCCAACTCACTCCGAAATTTGTGGGTTAAAGCGTGTGATAAAAATGTGCACAACATCAGTGATGAAAGCCAATTCATCCTCTTCCCGGCAATATTAGAGAACACGGAAACCGCTGAAAAGCACAGAATCTCGCAGATTTTTCATGTGAATTGTTGCTCCTTCGCTGATCCACTGTTTATCATAAATCCATCTCGTTTGTGGGAATTCTCCAACGGGGCAAGCGTGTCGATTCGTGGCGGAATAGTTCCACTTCATAAACCAAATTGAACATAATCCGTGAAAAGCATGTGCGGTTGTGGCAAAAACGACAATCTGCAACCGCCGGAATCCCGGGGGGGGGGGCGGCTCGCCGTTATTTTTTTGTCGCTTGATTTTTCTTGTCGGATAATGTGATATTTGCACCTTTGCCGAATAATTGCTGTTTTACCCGGGGTAAATTGCAGGAGGTAATGTTAATCAAATTGGTAAAACCATGGAATGGAGCAGGTGATGAAAATGTATTGGTACATCATGGCGGGGCTTATTCTTTTTGTGTTTTTATTAGCCGCTGTTTGCGGATTGATCCTGTGGGTGGATTTTCTGGCGGTAGATACGGCGGTGCGCTGGTTTCGGGCGGTGAACTCGGTTCTGGCAGCCTCCAAATATGTGGTCAGCATTATTTTACTGGGGATGGTAGATTACCTGATCATCCGAAAGCAGCATCTTGGCGTTCGGAAGGGGATTTTACTCTGGATACCGTTTGCGGCGTTCGTGATTTTTGCCATCGTTCACTGGGGATTTGTGGGCGATGCCTATATTCACTATATGCAGCGGCACAATTTATGGACCGGTGGTTTTTCCGGGGCGGTCATCTATATGGCATTATCTTACCCGATAGCCTTTGGCATCTCATTGGGAAATCACCTGCTTGTCACCCTTTACCAGAAGAAATTTCCGCCAAAAAACTTTTAAATATTGCATTACCCGGGGCAAGCGGTTAAATTCTGCCGCCCGAAAGGACTTTGGAGTTGCCCCCTTAGCTCAGGAGGATAGAGCATCGGATTCCTAATCCGGGGGTCGCAGGTTCGAATCCTGCAGGGGGCACGGTTTATCGGGTAGGGATGAGAAGCGATTGTTTATACCCGGTTTGTTTATCACTTGACGAATTCGTTACAATGTGATCTCGTTTCCAACAGAACCACGTTGTGGAGGATAAACCGCAGAGACATAGAGGTCGCAGAGTTATTTTTGTTGGATTTACAATTTCATTTTATCCGGCAAAAAACATATATGTTTTACTTTTAGAACCATTAATAGAATTATTGTTTTTCTTTAACCTCTGCGTTTTCAGCACCTTAGCGGTAAGAATTCGGGATAAATGGAGTAATCAGTCGAATTTTAAATAGTTGACACAGGAGAAGCGGTTAATGTTAAAAGCCAAGAAAAAGTATTCCAAACGGGAATTAAAGCAGGACAAGTTTGTACTTTTCACCATTAAAGCCAAGGAATATATTGATGAACATTCCCGGCAACTAACTACCGGTTTGCTTGTTTTGCTGGTATTGATTGTAGCAATTGTGATGTATCGGAATTCCAAGCAAAAGGCAGAGGTGCATGCGGCGGTCCGTTTAACCGAAGCTCAAACACAGTTTCAGAACGGGCAAAAGGATAATGGTATTGCCATCTTAAGTGAGTTAGTCGAGCAGTATGAGGGGACCTCGGCAGCCGGTCAGGCAACGTTTTTACTGGCAAAAATTTACTGGCAGGATAACGATATAGCCAATGCCGAACAATACTTTAAAAAATTTATTGATAAATACAGTGATGATAATTTTATTACCCAGGCGGCGCTTGCCGGTTATGCCGACTGTTTGGTAACCGAAAAGAAATATGCCGAAGCTGCCCGGTATTATGAGAAGGCAGCCAAAATCAACCCGGATTTTCCCCAGGCAGCGGATTTCCTGTTCAGCGCGGCAATGGCTTACAAAGATGCCGGAAATACGGAAAAGGCGCTGGAATTAGCCAACCGGGTGCTCAAAGATTATAAAAATCCAACCCTGAAAAACCGTGCCGAACTCCTCATTGCCAGCCTGAAGGGATAAACAAATCTCGTCGAAATTCATCAACAGGCATTGTTCGATTGGTTGAGGATACTCCACTACGTTGTCAGCATCTTTCCATCCTGTAAAATCGTTTCCCCGTCAATGGTAAGGGTGGGCTGCTTCAGGATGCCGTCTACATGGAAGCCAATATCACAGGTTCCGCCCATGGAGATATTGTTCCCCAATGCCAGGTGAACCGTTCCCAGGACTTTCTCATCTTCCAGAATGGTGCCCCGGATTTCCGCCCGGTCATTGGTTCCCACGCCCAGCTCGGCAAGATTGCGGGCTTTTTCCCCCAACGATTCCACAACCTGGTTAAATTCTTCCGCCTGTTTGCCCCCTTCTATCTTCACCGCCATGCCTTTTTCGATGGTAATTCGCACCGGTTCATCGGTAATCAATCCAATGCCTGCCAGGGAACCATTCACGACATAGATGCCTTCCGCTTCCCCCTCCCGGGGCATTAAGTAGGCTTCACCGGAGGGTAAATTGCCATAAGTGCCCGGTTTTAAAACCAGCCCGGTGGATGCAATGGCGGATACACCCTTAATGGGAATATGAATATCAGTACCGGCCGGTGTGGTGATATGGGCTATTTTTCCCCGGGTAAGCATATCCCGGAGTTTGACAGTTAACTCGGCAATTGTGTGGTAATCTGCCTGCATGGTTCGGATCATAACATCTTCGGTAATGCCGGGCATGGTGCCCACCCGGGCGCCGGCTTTACAGGCTTCCCGCCGGGCATCCGTATGGGTCAGCGACATGGTAGTGGGGGCAATTACCACGTCGGCATATTTCATTGCCTGGCTGATTAATCGCGGTGGTTCTTCCCCGTTTACCTTCCTGGGTAGCATTTCCAGCAGCATTACCTCTCCGGCAATATCCTGACACACATCGAACAACGCCTTCCCGATAGACAGGCGGGGAGCATCGGTTACAATTAAGACGGTCTCGTGCTGTTTCACCCCCAGGCAATCCCGGGCGGCGACCAGCGCAGCATCGTGCAAGGCATCCATCTCCAGTTCCTTTCATGAATGAGTGATGGTGTTCATTAAAACAACCGGAATATACGCACAATTTTGATGATTCGGGAATCTCTTTACTATTGGGTAAAATTGACGAACATTTGACGCAGGTCAATCGTTCAATACAATTGCAATAAGTTTATGAAATAATGAGAGATTGACCACAGGATGCTTTCATCTCCTATTGAAAATAAGACTTGAAATTCGGGAAGAGAGTGGTTAGCTTAATTTGAGAAATCTTCAAATGAAACAAACCGATTGATGAGGTGGCAGGCTACCGTCCTCTTTATTCATTACAAAAAATTTTACCGAATACATTAAGAGAGTTTTAAATTTTATTGGAAAGTGTATGATAGAAATAACAGAACTTATCGACAGAAGTGATCCGACCTTTCGGAAACACCGGAAACTTTTTGAGCCGCTTTACCAGGAGTTGGTGGAGAAGATTAAACAGTATAATCCGAATTTTAATGAACCGCTGTTAGAGAAAGCCTATTTGTTCGGGTTATGGGCACATCGCAAACAAGCCCGTCATTCCGGCGAGCCCTATTTTCGGCATTGCCTGGAAGTCGCCTTATTGTTAGCGGATATTCACATGGATACCACGACCATTGCTGCCGGGTTACTGCACGACGTGGTCGAAGACACAGTCTATACCCTGAAGGATATTCGTGAAGAATTCGGTGAGCAAATTGCCATGCTGGTGGATGCGGTGACCAAGATATCGGTGATGAGCGACCGGAAAAGCCTGAGTTATGAATCCCGTCAGGCGGAAACATTTCGGAAAATGCTGCTCTCCATGGCAAAGGATGTCCGGGTCATCATAATCAAATTTGCCGACCGGTTACATAATATGCGTACCCTCCAGCATGTGCCGGCAAAAAACCGTATCCGCATTGCCATTGAGACCCGCGATGTGTATGCCCCGTTAGCGCATCGGTTTGGGATCCACCGCTTAAAAAGTGAACTGGAAGATCTGGCATTTAAATATTTTGACAATAAAGCGTTTACCGACCTTAAACACCGCCTGAATCAGAAAAAAGAAGAACGAGAAGCTTATATCCGTAAAGTCATCCAACCGATTATGGAAGAGCTGGAAAAACATCATATCAAAGCGGAAGTGCAGGGACGCCCCAAGCATCTTTATTCCATCTACAAAAAAATGAAACTGCGCAACAAACCGTTTGAAGAGATTTACGACCTTTTTGCGATTCGGGTGATTGTCGAAAAAGTAGAAGAATGCTATTACGTGCTGGGGATTGTTCACAACCTGTATACGCCGGTATATGAGCGGTTTAAAGATTATATTGCCATGCCTAAAATCAACGGTTATAAGTCGCTGCATACCACTATTGTGGACAAGGAAGGGCACATGGTGGAAATTCAGATTCGAACGAAGGAGATGCACCGGATTGCCGAGATGGGGATTGCCGCCCACTGGCGTTATAAGGAAGGAATTCCCGGGAATGATAAAAATCAAATGGAAGAACAGTTAGGATGGGTGCAGCAGTTGCTGGAGCAATACCAGGGAAATGACCGGATGGATGCCCAGGAATTCCTGGAGTCCTTGAAAATCAATTTGTATCAGGATGAAGTATTTGTCTTTACGCCTCATGGAGATGTGATTCGGCTGCCGGCGGAATCCACCCCGGTGGATTTTGCCTTTGCGGTACACACCAACATCGGGATGCATTGCATTGGCGCGAAGGTAAACGGGCGGATTGTTCCGCTGAAGTATAAATTAAACAGCGGGGATATGGTGGAGATCATCACCAGTGCCAACCAGCATCCCAACCAGGATTGGCTCACCTTTGTGAAAACCAGCAAAGCCCGTCATCAAATCCGGAAATACCTGCGGGAAATCCAATTTGAACATAGCTTAAAACTGGGTGAAGAGATAATCGCCCGCTATGGAAAACGATTTAAATTGAAATTGACCGAATCCACCTTACAGGAAGCAGCAACCAAATTAAACTTTGATGACGTGCGAAATTTGAAAGCCGCAGTGGGCAGGGGGGAATTGTCCATTGAAAAAATCTTGTCCGCTATTTCGGTGGAACAACCCCGGGAGGAACGGGAATCGTTATTACAGCGCATTTTAAAACACCAGCGAAAGAACTCGGCAGTGCAGGTGCAGGGAATGGATAACATCATGGTGCATATTGGAAAGTGTTGCCAGCCGGTGCCCGGGGATGACATCATCGGGTATATTACTCGTGGAAAGGGAGTGACCATTCACCGCACCAGTTGCCCCAATGTGCAGAGCATGGTAGAGCGCAAGGACCGCACCATCCCGGTCAACTGGACCGTGGAAACGGATGACAATTTCAAAGTGCAGTTATCAATTCTCGGGGAAGACCGCAAAAATTTGATTCGAGATATTGCTCAGGCTATTGCAAACAACAATACAAATATCTTAAATTTGGAAATAAAATCGAAAGATAAGCTGGCGATTGGAAATATTATTGTCGAAGTAAGAAATCTGCCCCATTTAACGCGGATTATTAATGCGATAAACAAAGTACGAGGCATATTGAGTGTGGAACGAATCGAGGCGGCTGCCCGGAAAAGAACAACGTAAACGTGTTGGTTGGACAAAACAGAGCTGTTGAAGGTGCTTTACCAGCCAGGATAAAAACGGGAAGGCTTCTAAAACCCCTGGAAACTGTCGACCCGTTTTCCAAAATTCACCCTCTCCTCTTGAACCGGAACTCAAAACGCGGAGGAATTATGTCAAAACAGTTTTATATATCAAAAGAAGGATTGGAAAAATTAAAAACGGAATTGCAGGAGCTAAAGTCATTTAAGCGGCCTGAGTTATCCCGGAAGATTGCGGAAGCTCGAGACTTTGGTGATTTGAAGGAAAATGCGGAATACCACGCTGCCCGGGAGGCACTGGCGCTGCTGGAAACCAAGATCAGCAAACTGGAAGAGACCATTCGCCGGGCAAAAATTATTGATCCCAAATCAATTTCCAATGAGCAGGTGGCGTTATACACCACCGTAAGAATTAAAGAATTATCGAAAAATATGGAAATGAAATATACCCTGGTATCGCAGGAGGAATCGGATTTTCAATCATCAAAAATTTCGGTGACTTCGCCGGTGGCCAAAGCGCTGCTGGGGAAAAAAGTAGGCGATGTGGTGGAAATCCAGGTGCCGGCCGGCACCATGAAATATGAGATTTTAGAAATACTGCCGGTTGGATAACGGTATTTTTAGGAATTAATGAAACTTTATTGACAACCTGTGCGTGTTGTTTATGAAAAAAATGGGGGTGACATGGACGAGGAATTGAAACAATCTTCCCGACTATACCGGTCCAAACGGGATCGGTTTATCGCCGGGGTCTGTGGCGGAATTGCAGATTATTTCCATATCGACAGTAACCTGGTTCGCATTCTGTTTGTGATCAGTATTTTCTTTGGCGGGCTGGGGATTGTGCTCTACCTGGCAGCGATGTTGATTGTTCCCGAAAATCCTTCCGAAGAAGCTCAACCCCATCAGCAGGTGAGGAATAACACCCTCTTCTGGGGCATCCTGTTAATCGTCATCGGGGCAATTTTGCTGTTAAAACAACTGCACATCTTAGATTATTTCTATATCCGAAACCTGCCCTGGTCCACCATCTGGGCATTCTTTCTAATTGCCGTGGGGATTATTTTGTTGATTTCCCATCGCCGCCCCCAATCCGAGGAGGGGGAATCGGGAGAAGAGACCAGCGGCGGATATCAAATGAATATTTTCCGCTCCCGCACCGACCGTAAAATCGCCGGTGTTTGCGGAGGGTTGGCGCAATATTTTAATATCGATTCCTCTCTAATCCGACTGGGGTGGATTCTGGCTACCCTGGCATCTGCCGGATTGGGAATTTTAATCTACATCCTGTTTATCTTTATCTTTCCGGAAGAATCAACTGAACAAACTGCCTGACCACAATATCATCATCCAAAGAGGAGGTGGGAATGAAACCCCGGTTACCGGCTATTACTGGCATTTTTTTGATACTCCTCGGGAGTGCCATTTTAGCACATCATTATTACGGGTTTAACTGGCATTTCCTACGGAGTTATGGGTTCTTTGTCATTGGTTTTCTGGGTATTCTGAGGGGACTCTCCTTAACTCCCAAGAGAGGAATTTATCTCTCCGCCTTTATCCTGTTTATCGGATTCTATTATTTGTTAGGGGAATGGGGAGTTATAGAGATTGACCGGGGGTTAAGTATTGCGGCGTTTACGCTTTTTATCGGGGGAGCATTTATCGTGCAGCATCTATTGGGAAACCGAAAGTGGGAACAGTTGCTATTCGGTACTATTTTCCTGACCATTGGGGTGCTTTTTTTGCTGGAGCATTTCCGCCAGCTGCCGCCCGATTTGCTGCCCACCCTGATCGACGTTTATTGGCCGGTGTTGTTGATTATCATTGGCGTGGCGTTCCTGCTTCATGCAATTTATGACAAACGGCACCGGGAGCTATCCCCCCATTCCCGGGATGGGTAAAGATGCTCTCCAGTCAGTATCAGGCGCTTCCGTTTGACGGATAGGATAAGAATGAGCGACGGGTTTGGTTGATGGTGTGATTCAATACCACTGGGATCGTTCCGGTGAATTAAATTTTGCCTCGCAAGGCACAGATAATTTCCCATTCTTCTTTGGTGACCGGCTGTACGGAGAGGCGGCTTCCTTTCTGCAACAAAACCATATTTTCCAGTCCCGGGATTTTTCTTAATTCGGGCAGGGAAATTGGGGGATTGAAATCGCTGACATACCGGATATCCACCATCTGCCAGCGAGGATTGTCCCGGGTGCTTTTCGGATCAAAATATTTACTTGACGGATCAAATTGGGTAGGGTCGGGATAGGCTTCTTTGACCACCCGGGCGATCCCCATAATTGCCGGGGGTTTTACCTGGCTGTGGTAAAAGAAGAGCCGGTCGCCAATCTTCATTTGCCGCATAAAATTACGAGCCTGGTAATTCCGCACCCCATCCCAGCAATCGGTTTGTTGCGGTGCTTTTTTTAAGTCATCCCAGGAGTATGCTTCCGGGTCCGATTTCATTAACCAGTAATTCATGGGTGCCGTTTAGGGAACCTCCACAAATATCAGCCGGGTATTATCACCGATGGTGTTGCGCAGACTTTTTATTCTGAGAATTAACACTTCCCCGGAGGTGGCATTATTCACGGTTTGTTCAAACTCTGCTACCGAATGAATCGGCTTATGGTTAATGCTGAGCAGGATGGAATTGCGCGGCATGCCGGCATCATACGCCGGGCTCCCGGAGGCAACTTTTTCGATGAAAATTCCCTGTTCTACATCCAGACGGGATCTATCCACATCGCTCATATCCCGAACCGTTAATCCAAGGTCTTTAAATTCCAGTTTTTCCGGTTGATAGGTTTGTTTCTCCGGTACTTCTCGGGGAGGCGCTTCTCCCAATTCCAGGTCAACATCCCATTCTTTCCCCTCCCGCCAAACCGTTAAGTGCACCAAATCTCCGGGGTGGTGTTCGGCAATTTTAATTTGCAAATCATTTACGGACAAAACTTCTTTTCCATCCACTTCCAAAATGATATCGCCCTGGTGAAATCCGGCATCTTCGGCAGGATATCCTTTATGTATCCCCTGCACCAATGCGCCGTAAGGTTTGGGCAGTTTCATTGCCCGGGCAACCCGGTCGGTAACCGGTTCTATGGAAACGCCTAACAACGCCCGTTTCACGACGCCGTATTTAAGAATATCACCGACCACTTTTTTGGCTAAATTGATTGGGATGGCAAACCCGTATCCCTGGTAATAGCCGTTCCGAGTGGCAATCGCTGTGTTGATACCGATGACTTCCCCTTTTAGATTTACCAGCGCCCCGCCGCTGTTCCCGGGGTTAATCACGGCATCCGTCTGGATAAAATTTTCGATACGGTATTCTTCTTCAATAATGCGAATATCTCTGCCCATGGCACTGATGATACCGCTGGTCACTGTGGAGGCAAAGTTCAGTGGATTGCCCACGGCAATCACCCATTCTCCGATTTTGAGGCTGTCGGAATTGCCGATGTAGGCAGCCGGCAGGTCATGGCTCTCAATCTTTAATAATGCCACATCCGTGGTGGGGTCGCTGCCAACAAAACGAGCGGTAAAAATTCGTTTATCATAAAGCGTTACCCGAATGAGTTCCGCGCCTTCCACCACATGATAATTGGTCATAATGTATCCGTCGGGACTGATGATGATGCCGGAACCAGTACCCGGCTGGAAGAATTGATTGTCTTCCGGTGAATCGTCGTTATCCTCGTCTCCTTCTTTATCATTTTTGTCATCCGGGAAAAGGAAGGGATGAAACGGAAGGGACGTACGATCGACACGGCGGGCACTCATTATTGCCACTACTGCGGGGAGAATCCGTTGGGCGGCGTTGGTAAATACAAAATTGGGGTCTTCTCCCCGGGGAATAATTTTTGAGTATTCCCGTGATTTGACATGTGAAGGGGTTTTGTGGTTCATTCGCCAGGCAATGGTATCCCGGGGGGCGTTTTCTTTTTGTTCCGTTTCCGGTGGAGTCTCCGGTGCCGGCGGCGGGCTGTCTGGCTGCTCTACACCCGGGGAAAGTGGTTGGGAAGGGGGTTGTTGAACAGCCTCACCGGGTGCCGGCTTTGCCAGTGCCGGTTGAGGTGATGATTGACCGGAGAGATACAACAAATACATTACCACACCGATTATTGCCAGGCCGGCAACAATCACAGCAAATTTTTTGATAACTTCCATGGATAACCTGCCAGTTATTTCTTAAATGGTTCGTATATCTATTATGAGTTGAAAAATGTCTTATTGAGCAAACTCTCAGTGATTACCTTATCGAACAGTTCTAAGCGGGATGCAGCACAGAAGAGAAAGCAACCTGTCTATCGGGGTTTTTTGCAGACTCAACTCGTTCGAAATTCACCATGCGTTTCATTACGAATCTTAATATGGCGAAAAATTCGGGTCTCCCATCATACTGTATTTCAAAAAAAGAGTTTCGCTTTTTAAACCAATCGTGACGATTTCCGATTAATGTTGTTGGTTTTTCCGGTGGTAACCTTTCTATGCCACGATGTATAAATCTACATTAAAAAGAGGGCGGATGCAAAAAGAAATATGGCAATCCAATAGAAGATATTGCCGTTGTGGTTGCGAGCTCCCTCTCGTTTCTTCTTGTAACGCCGGTAGCGGTGGAATATCCTGGTTAAAATTGCAAAAAAATTACTCAATATCCACTTTTCTCTTGCAAAATTCAAAAAAGATGATATATTTCTTGCATCTTCAAGTAGCGAAAATGATTACTGAACCGAGCGGAACCTTTTCCAGTTTGTTTAATGTGAAGTGGTGCTTTCCTGTGGATTCATCCTTTCGTTTTAACTTCCCGGAAGCGGGATGATTTACATTCCTTCCGGTGAGTAACCGCATTGTTATAGAGCTGTGTATCAGGGGTGTTGGGGCGACACGTTTTTTTTCTGAAACGGAAAAGTTTACCTGAAAACTCACAACTCGAATCTCATGTATAACACCGATCGTGCCGACTTATCCGGGCAATTCTCTATCCATTGCTATTTCTTCCAGGTACATATTCACATCCCACCATAAGGTGTGGTTGCCGTAACAGAGGTGTTGTTGAAAGACACCGGCAGGGAATGTAGCGGACAATCTGTCTGTCGTCATACCGCCGGTGTGTTTTGGAAACAAAATCATCCCATTTAAAAAACAGAGGAAGGAAAATAATGAAAAGAACGATATGCTTTTTATTAATGATGCTTTTGAGTGTTCCCACCCTGATGATGGCGCGTGATTACCAGGATAAGGATGCGCAGCGGATTGATAAAGCCGCCCGGCGGGTGTTAATGGTGGATGAAACCCAAATACCCCGGCGCATCTATTTCAAGGATGATGCCTCTGTTCAAAGAGTGAACTATTTTCAGCGCTACCGGGCTGTAATGCCTCATGATGAAATTGTTGAAATAAGCAGTTTTACAGACGAATTGGGGATGACTCATACCCGGTATCAACAATATCATAAAGGACTCAAGGTAATCGGAGCCGATTATATTTTGCACGAGCAAAACGGCAAAGTTGTGTCTGCCAATGGCTATCTCCAATCCGGTCTGGATATAGATATTCAGCCCCAGGTTTCCGAGCGGGAAGCGTTTCAACTTGCCCTGAACAGGGTAGGGGGGACGCTCTACAAATGGCAGACCGAGCCGAATTTGTTTTCCCAACCCCAGGGAGAACTGGTGATTACCTCCCAGGAATTTTTAATGACCCCGGAAAGTTTTCGGCTGGCTTACCGATACGACATTTATGCCGAGCAGCCTTTAGGGCGGTATGTGGTGGATGTGGATGCTAAAACCGGCGAAATCCTCAATTTTTACAACCGCATTCATACGGCAAATGTGGCTGCCAGCGGGTCCAGCCTTTACAACGGAACGGTTTCTTTTACTGCTGATCAGGTCAGCACCAACAACTATCGGCTCCGGCAAACCGTGAGCGGCAACGGCATTGAGACGTATAACATGAATAACGGCACCAACTATGCCGCCGCTACGGATTTTACCAGCACCTCGACCTTCTTTGGCAACGATGGTGCCGCCGTGAATGCCCACTGGGGTGCAGAGCAAACCCATTCCTATTACCTTACCCAACATGGACGAAACAGCTACGACGGAAATGGCTCGGTGATTCGCTCTTATGTGCATTACAGCACGAATTACAACAATGCCTTCTGGGATGGGCAGCGGATGACATACGGCGATGGTGATGGTTCGACTTTCAGTCCTCTGGTTTCCATCGATGTGGTTGGGCATGAGATTACCCATGGGGTAACGGAACATTCCGCTAACCTGGCATATACGTATGAATCCGGGGCATTGAACGAATCCTTCTCCGATGTGTTCGGCGAGTCAATCGAAAATTACGCCACCGGCAGCAACGATTGGTTGATTGGCGCTCAAATCGACTTGACCGGCAACGGTATCCGCAATATGTCAAATCCCAATGAAGACGGTGATCCGGATACCTACAAGGGGAATTACTGGTTTACTGGCAGCAGCGATAACGGCGGCGTGCATACCAACAGCGGTGTGCAAAATTTCTGGTATTATCTGCTGGTCAACGGCGGTTCCGGTGTAAATGATAATGGGTTTTCCTACAACGTCAGTGGCATCGGGATAACCAAAGCGGCAAAGATTGCCTATCGCAATTTGACGGTCTATCTCACCAGTTCCTCGAACTATTCCGATGCCTACCTGGGTGCGCTGGATGCGGCAACCGATTTGTACGGCACCGGCTCGGCAGAGTATAATGCGGTGTCCGATGCCTGGGATGCCGTGGGGGTAGATGGTTCCAATGCCGGCGGCGGCTCCAATCCCGGCGGCGGTGGCGGCGGCTGTCTCACCTCATTGTATTCCTTTGTCTCCAAACAATACAACGCTATTGATCTCCATCCTTCCAAATCTACTGTCTATTATGCCAACCGAATTACGGAACAATACCGGGATGAGATGGATAATGTCTATGCGATTTTAGCAAAGAATCCCAAACTCCAGGCGAAGTTGTTCAATTTTGTGAAGGATGCCAGTGCTTTTATCAATGGAGAGATAACCCTGAAAGCCCTGGGAGGCAAACAACTAAATAAAGTCATCGACCTGGTTTACCGGGTACGGGCGGAGAGCAAGGATATCGCCACCCGAAACTTCCTCTTGACTGTTGCCACCTCCCTGGAGGGGGCAAAAGAAACCGCCTCCTATAACCGGGTGCTGGAATCGGTGTTCAACAACCTCTCGGTGCAGAGCAAAGATATGCTTTCCAAGAAAGGCGATGAGGGAAATTTCCAGCCCAATACATTTTCTCTTAGCCAGAATTATCCCAATCCCTTTAATCCCTCCACCACGGTGAAATTCTATCTCCCCGAGCAATCCCATGTGACCATCACCGTGTATAATGCCACCGGTCAGCAAGTGGCGGTATTGATTAACCGGGTACTGCCCTCCGGGGAAAAATATATTACCTGGGATGCCAGCCGCTTCTCTTCCGGAATTTATTTCCTGAAAATGGAAACGGCGTCGTTTAACAAAGTCATCAAAATGGTGTTGATGAAGTAAGCAATTAACGGAGAATTTGCCCGGAAATTACCTCCCTGCACTGTCATCGCCAATCCAGCGATGGCGGTGCAGGAATTTAAACAAACAGGATTCCTGAGTTCCATCTAAAACCGAGACCCGGAGCATGTGTCCCATTATCACCGTGTTCGGAATTCACATCAGTTCTTTTTTGCTATTTAATACCATTGGTTTTGTGGCAGGCTTTATCCTGTTAGGATACCGGGTACATCAGTCCGATATCACCGGCATTCCATTCTGGCACCTGGTGGTGTTGATTTGCGGCGGTGCGTACGTGGGTTCCAAAATTTATTACCTGTTCGAAGCACCGCGCCTGTTTCTGAAACATCCCATCGAAGTATTCTTTAGCTGGAACGGTTCGGGCTGGTTTGGCGGGTTTATCGCCTGCGTAACGCTTCTGTATCTCTATATGAAGCACAAGGGCATTTCCCTGCTTCATTTTTTAGATGTGTTGATCCCGGCGGTTCCGCTGGGCATCATCTTTGGCAGATTTGCCTGCTTTATGGCTGGTGATGGATGCTACGGGATTCCCACTGACTTACCGTGGGGAATGAGCTTCCCTCATGGGGTTTTGCCCACTCTTTTGAAAGTACATCCCACCCAGCTTTATGAAATGGCAGCCAATTTGATCATTCTGTTAATTTTGTTACGAATTGAGAAATACAGCAAGGGAGACGGCTTTTTATTTGGCAGTTACCTGGTGATGGGAGGCATGGTTCGCTTTGCCGTGGAATTTATCCGTCTGAATCCGATTGCCTGGTGGGGCTTAACTGCTCCGCAATTGATTTCCGCCGGATTGTTTTTATGGGGAATGGCACTGCTCATCAGGGTATTCCTGGCGCACCGTTCACTTACCGCCACCACTGCTGCAAAACCCAATCCTCATATCCCCGGCTCCGTCGGCTAAGCATGCCCGAAGGTGACGCTGTGCAGCGCATCCCCTTTTACAGCGGGGTAATTTCTCCTGCCAGCGGCATGGTGATCTGCTTCCGAATGGTCTCCCGATCATCCCCATAAACACCCAGCAGGTGCATCATCTTCACGATCGCTGTCTCGGTGGTCATATCCCCAGCCCCAATTGCCCCCACATCTGCCAGGATTTTCCCGTTTTGATAGCGGGTCAAATCCACCCTGCCATGTCGGCTCTGGGAGGTAATCACCACAATCCGCCCCTCTTCCACCAACCGTTTAATCTCCCGTACCAGCTCAGCATCCACCACGGCGATGTTTCCCATTCCCAGGGCTCTCAGGATGACCGCTTTTACGGAACTCTGATGCAGCAGCCGCAGCAATTCCGGGCGAAGACCCGGGAAATAGCGCACCTCGATCACCTGGTCGGAAAGGGCCGTTTCCAGCCGGAACGGCTTGCGATGTGTCAGATGCCGGTTGGTGATGGTGATGTCCAGACCGACGGTTGCCAGCGGCGGATAATTGGGGCTGTCAAAGGCTTCAAACCCGGTGCTGGAAATTTTCAACGCACGGTTACCACGGAAAAGGGAGGTTCCGAAAAAGATGCACACTTCCGGGATCGGGTAGGTCGCCAGTTCCACGGAATTGATCAGATTCGTGCGGGCATCGGTGCGGATTTCCGCCAGGGGGCGCTGCGACCCGGTGAGAATGACCGGTTTGGGCAGATGTTGCAGCATAAATGACAATGCCGCCGCCGTATAAGACATGGAATCGGTGCCGTGAATGATGACAAACCCGTCATAGTTATCCATTTCCTGAGAAATGACCGTTGCCAATTCCTGCCAGTGGTGGGGCTGCATATCGGCGCTGTCCATGTTGAAAATCATCCGGAAATCGATCCGGGCGATTTTTTCAATTTCCGGAACATATTGGGTAATGCGTTCCTGCATCTGGTTGGGCGCCAGGGTCTGGTCCGGCTCTACCGGCACCATCCCAAAGGTGCCGCCGGTGTGCAGTATTAACAGTTTTTTCATCGCTGTTGGGTCTTCCGTATTGAAATTGAATCTTTTCATTCCTGGTAGCCGCAGGCTTTAGACTGCGGCATACAATCCAACTCCCCGTTGGGCAGGCTGTTAATTTGAGTTGAAACCACGAATTACACCAATTCTCCGAATCACACGAATTCTTGATAAAAGATATTATCACCCACTTTTCATAATTCGTGGAAATTAGTGGAATTCGTGGAGGATTAGGAATAGGTAACAACCGGTTCAGGGTTTCTCCATTTCATAGATTTCCACTTCCGCCGGGTGACCATGACGATCGGGTAGTTGGGTGCTCCCAATGTGTTGCATCCCTATTTTTTGCATAACCCGACCGGAAGCAGGATTGGACGTTAAATGATGGGCGATAATTTTTGTTATCCCCAGATTGGCAAAAGTAAAGTTCACCAGCGCCTTTGCCGCTTCCGTGCAATATACCCTTCCCCAATAGGGTTCCCCTATCCAGTATCCCAGTTCCGCCACGCTATTCTCAGTCTTTACTAAGCTCACCGCACCCATCAGTTGACCGGTTTGTTTATCGGTAATGGCATAAACAACACTGGTGCCCTCCTCCCATCCCGGCTGGTGGGTGGATATCCATTCCTCCGCCATGCCGTCTTCGTAAGGGTGAGGAATGTTCAGAGTGGGTTCGGAAACATTTTTATTGCCGGCCAATCGCTGCACTTCCGGTGCATCCTCCATGCGGAAGGGGCGGAGGTGGAGGCGTTGGGTGGTGAGGGTGGGTTGGGGGTGGTGTTGTCTTAACTCGGCATTCTGCATTACACAAATTCTCCGTAACAATGTGTGATATTAAATTTGCTTGCCCTGGATAGCCGGGATAAATTGTGCTCTATTTCAGTAATCATGCCTGATTGGTATAAAAAACGATCCGCTGAAGATAAAACAGATAGATTCAATCTTTGAATTACACAGGATAAGTTATGAATTTATTTTGTTAAAAAAATAACCTGAGTCAAATTATTTGAAGCTAACATGTTTAACACCGGTTGAATATGGCGCATCTCGCAATCCACATCGGCTATCAATATTATTTTTGATTCTTTCCCGAAAGAGAAGTTTCGTCCATCCAATTGATATGAAGTCCAATACTTTTCAGTAGATAAATGATGACGAATACCCTTGAGAATTGTCTCGACTTCTTTTCGGCTGCAATGGATGTTGTTAATCTTAATCCTCCCTTCCGAATCAATTGTTAAAAATAAATTCGGCCAGAGGATGGTCCTATTCTCTTTCGTATGAACGTCTAATCGGGGGACATTAATGCCCTTTGCATAGGGCATAGCTGAGTAAGCAAGGAAATCAGAATCGCTGATGATAAAAAACAATATCTTTACCAATATCCCCAAAAAGGTAAATAAAGCTATCGGTTGCAATAAATAAATGAATTTGAAGAAAGGCAATTGAAGATGATTCTTTTTTTGGGTAATGGGATGATAGCTGAAAAATATTTTTGGAGGTAGGACCCTTTTTAAATTTTTTTCAAATGAAATTACTTTTTTAAAAAAAACAATGGTGATGAGTAAGACGAAAACCGGCAGGATAAACAAAGAGAAGTGGTTAGTGTAAAATGTCATTAGCGTATAAGCGATATTATTCCACTCATAATATCCCCAAAGCGAATCAAAACCCATCGTTAACAATGAAAGGAGTAAGATGAAGGCAATGGCATAAAAACAGGCATAGACAAAAAGAAAGATGGGAGCCTGGTATAGGAAACTCAGCAATTTTTTTTCCCTGAATTTCTTTATGAGGAAGACTACAATTCTACTAATCAGATAGGGAAAAAGAAGGATAATCCAACCGATGTAAAAATCTTTCCCGGAAACCAGAGAACGAAGAAAATAAGATACCCTTTCAAGGGAATTGGGATGTTCAGAATTTGGTATTCCAATATTCAGAGCCAGTACAACAATAAATGTCGACAGAAAAAATTTAACAAATATTTTGAGTTCTTTTTTCATATGGAACCGTTCACTCTTCCAAACATGGCAACAGAATGAAATTGTTATAGAGGAAAGATTATTCAATACAACGCTTTCAGTCGAGTCGTATCCTTCATTGCTCCGGATTAGTCCCCCAACCGTCAAACTCGCAGTCATGGTCGTAGCCAAGCCGGACCATTTGTTCCGTCCATGCTACGACGGAGCGCTCATTCATTTGGAGGGGAGTTGTCCACCCGTTTATCAGGATGAGCGGTTCATCGTCCCCCGTACGTCCTGTTTCCACCTCGTAGCTCAATTTTTTCAGCGCCGCTGTTAGAGCATCCGCCTTTTCCCCGGTGTCTGTACGAAAGAAAAATTCCAGCTTTAGTGTTGTTGAATCGGTTACGCCGTATTTCCTCAGTTGTACCAGCGTCTGGCGCGACATTAGCCTCTGGTTCTCAAGGTTCTCACGAAAAGACGCTTCCGTACTGTTTCAGTAAAAAATTCCCTATATTGTAATTTTTAGTTTAGTGCATTC
>CAYYGL010000027.1:0-34456 GCA_964471235.1 uncultured Calditrichaceae bacterium | reverse complement strand
CCACGAAGTGGCTCCGTTGGAGGAATCTTCTAACATGCAATTTGTCATGCGCCCATTCAACAATGCGACGGGGTGTATACCCCGGAGGTTCGTCATCCGGAAAGGTTAGGGACAAAATAAAGGGGAAGTTATGGGGCGTAACGTTCTTTTAGGGAAGAGGTCGCACAGTACCCCGGGTGGGAGAAGCGGCTTTTGGAAACAAAGAGGAAAATCCGGAGCATTCGCAAAGATAGGGGTAACCACGATGGTCGTATGGTTTTTATTACCCACCTGGTTGACAGCTCAGGTGACCTATTCCGGTGTTTGGATAGCCGGTAAGGATCGCAAACTATGGGCGGATGCCAACTGGATCTCTTTTAAATCCAAATGGGAGGAATTGAATAACCAGGGTTACCGGCTAATTGACATTGAGACAGCGGTGGTAAATGGGGAGCGGCATTACTCCGGTGTTTGGGAGGAGGGGAGTGATGCCTACAAATTATGGGTGGGAATGGACTGGCAGACGCTGAAAAGCCGCTGGGATCAATTGAAATCGCAGAACCTGCGGCTGGTGGATCTGGAAGTCTATACCGAAAATGGGCAGCGGCAGTTTATTGGGGTATGGCGGCAGGGAACCTATCGCCAGAAAATTCTGGTGGATGCCACCCTGGAGTCGTTGAAAGCAACCGATAAGAAACTCCGCAAACAGGATTATCGCTTGACTGATGTGGAGGCGTATCTGCAGAACGGGCAGCATAAATATGCCGGCGTTTGGAACGAAGGAAATTATTTGACTTTGATGCTGACCGGTCTGAATGTGGCAACATTCCAACAAATTGCCGAAGGGCTTCGGGAGAACGACTTCCGGTTGATTGATGTGGAGATTGTGCCGGAGGATGGGGAAGAAACTTATATTGGCTTGTGGCGGGAGGGCAGCGTTCGGCAGGAAGTTTTGAGTCATCTGCCCTGGCAACAATTTTTGCGGGAGTGGAAACAGTTGCGGGATAATCAGATGGTTCTTGAGGACCTGGAAGTCTCCGTGAACGGTGCCGGTTCAGTATTTACCACCAACACGCCCGTTGCTCCTCCACTGGATGAGACCCCGCCTGCCCGAACCCAGAATCCGCCGTCCTCACCACCTACCACCTCTTCCGGTACTGAACCGGAAGTGGATGATGAACCGCAGCCGGTGGATGTCCAATATGGCAAAGCCTCTTACTATGCGGATAAATTCCATGGCAAACCCACCGCCAGCGGGGAGTTGTATGATCGCAACAAATTAACCGCTGCCCATCGCACCCTGCCGTTCGGTACCCGCTGCCGGGTGACCAACCTGGCAAATGGGAAAAGTGTGATAGTTCGCATCAACGACCGGGGTCCTCATGTGGACACCCGGGTGATCGATCTCTCCTACAAAGCCGCTAAACAGATCGGGTTGGTGCAAGCCGGTCTGGCAGATGTGAAAGTAGAGGTGCTCCCGGATAACGGAAACTAACCTATATTATTCATCTTCCTCGAAATGGTCGCTTCCCGAAGATGCGCAGCGAACGCAGCGGTTACCGAATTTTACCAACTCCTCTCATAACGCTTGCGTATGTTTGAGTACCAGGGGAAAACAATTCTCTAAATCTAATGATACCGTGAGTTCGACATAAAAAAATAGAACGCACATGAACCCGGATGTCCCGGATTTTTTTAATATGATGACTCATCATCCGTGTCAATCAGCGTTATCTGTTTCATCTGGGTTCTATTTCAAGTTCCGGCGAACTCACATTCATAATAACAACTCGGCGGTTTATCCCGGCACCCACAACGGCATGCCGCCACAACATGTTACACGAGAACCTCTCGGGAGTGACATTGTCATTGGCACACATGGCTCCGTTGGAGACGAGATCACGTTGGGATGCATTGATCAGGCGAAGGGCGAAAAGATAATAATTGACGGTTCGGAAACGAGACGTTTATCCGTTTTCTTTTTTTACCGATAGGAAGGCGCCCATATTGAGTGACTCCAGGAGTTGTCGCTGCACATCCTCGCTGATACGGTTAATGGCGGATGGCGCCTTTCCCCCCATCATCGGGTCAACAATAGTACGGAAAGGTCGCTCTCCGGTCGGTGTTTCGATCAAACTCATAATGGCATCGGCTACGATCTGGGGGTTCGGCGCATTCTCGGATTGGAGCATCTGTCCCATTCCGCTCCACATTTTTTTCGGAACATCGTTTAAGGCACCGTAACTTTCTTCCCGGGAGGTGTCGCCGGCGGCTTCCATTTTGGTAAAAAAGGTGGTGGGAAATCCTCCCGGCTCTACAATCACCACATCGACTCCTGTGCCGGCAAGCTCGTAACGGTAACTTTCTGTCAGACCTTCTACAGCATACTTGGATGCAGTATAGGGTGCTGCAAATGGAATCACAATTCGCCCCATCGTGCTGGAAATATGAATCAGAAGACCACTACCCTCCTGGCGCATGGCTGGCAGAATCGCTCGATTCACCCGTTGAATTCCGTATACGTTTACATCAAACTGACGATGAAACTGGTCTATTGGAACCGCTTCGGCAAACCCGGCAACTCCGAATCCGGCATTATTGACCACCACATCGATTTTCCCCTTCTCTTGGAGTGCTTGATGAATTGCATTTTGAACGGATTTGCTATCTGTTACATCCATTTCCAATAAAACAAGATAACCCGGTTTATCCTGCGCAAAAGAACGCAAATCTTCCGCCTTATTCGCATTAGTACCAGTTATATCCCGCATGGTGGCAAAAACTGTATAGCCGTTTCGGATTAACGTCTTTGCAGTCAAATAGCCAAACCCGCTGCTGGATCCGGTTATTAACACACTTAAATCACTCATGAATATCTCCTTTCGGTTGAATATTGATTGGTTGCAGCGTCAATATATTCAACCGAAAAAACGTTATCTAATCCGAATCGGTCAAAAATGACACTTTTGCGTCATAAATTTAAACCGCGAGTAAATTTTCTCTTTTTTGGAGTATGAATTGCTTGGGGGAGAGATGATATTTTTTCCGAAATTCTTTAATGAAGTAAGAAATGTTTTCATAGCCGACCTCAAAGGCGGCATCGGTCACATTGCTGTCCGTGGTTGCCAACAAGTGATAGGCCTTTTCCAGGCGTTTTTCTTTCAACCATTTACTGGGAGTGGTCTTAAAATATTTCTTAAATTCCCTGCGGAACGAAGATAGGCTTCTTCCGCAAAGATAGGCATAATCTTCTACTTTTAACGGTTTATCAAAATTGTTTTCCATAAATTCGATTATGTTTCTTTTGCGACCGCGGTTCAGGTTTAGCAGAAAACGGATGAATGAGTTGTCGGAATCATTCAACTGGACAAGATGCAGCAATTCCAGCAATTTTAACTTGATAAACACTTCATCGGGTTTTTGATTTGTCCGGAAAAAGTGGAGAATCGCCTCAACAAAAAATTTTATATTCTCCGAATAAGAAAGTTGTTTAAAATCCGCTTCGTCTTCTTTTAAATTCAAAAAATTCGTTCGTGAATGGAATGTGGGAAGCGATGTCTCAAACTCTTGAATAATAGAATCATCCAGGAAAAACAATAAACTTTCATAAGGACTCTGCGTCGGCATCAAATCCGATATTGTATAGATGCCTTTCGGTAAAAAGACCATTTTATTTTGTTGCAACCGGATTTTTTCGCCGTCATAGGTATGGATTCGCTGTTCACCATTCAATATAATACAGATTACATGGACAGAGATAAAACTTGCTTTATTTAACATGGGTTGCTGAAGGTGCTTGTGCAATATTCCAGATTTCTCATTATATGGTAACGATTCAACATATTTGTTTTTAAAAAGTTCTCGGGGGACTACCTGAAAAGATTGCATAAGATTTATATCTCCAATATCATTGAGGGATTAATTAATTGCTGCCAGAGTATTTATTCCCAACCCCCTTAATTTTTTCGTGATAGACCTTTTACAATAACTCTTCTTGGTACATATCCACCAATCCCGGGGGATTCAGTGAGATACGTCGTAGAAATTGATAAAAAGCGGGATTTTTGACCAGACTCCCCTTTTCCGCACCCCATACCGCATCGATCCCGTTACACCAATTCGCGAAGCTTTTGGAGAGGGTGGCAAGTTCCTCCAGCTTTTTACCCGGGGAAACCTGCTGACCGCTTTCATTCCAGGCACCCTCCGGACTACGCGCCCATAATAATATTTGCGGCCAGTTGAGAATTAAATGGGCGGCGCGGGTGATTAACAGGCGGGAGTGATCGGTGGTTTTCCCGGTGCCGCGAATCAGTTGGATTTGCCGCAGCAGCCGCACCAGGTTCAAGAATCGTTTCATCGCCCGGGGGTTATAATTCTGGTCTTCAATGGCAATTGCCACCAGGCGGGATAACTCTTCTCCTGTGGGGTCTTGCAATAGTTCTCCGGCTTTTCGGGATAATTCATCCTCTATTTTCTTCCGTGCCGGAGCCGGCATCTCTATTTGGATCTGCCCCATCAAACCGGAAAATTCTTCCACATCCCGTACCGATTTTATCTTTTCCGTGATCTCTTCCACCACCCTTTCGGTTCCCGGGGCGGCTTCTTCACTTGCTTCTTTTCCCATCAATATTTCCAGGTAGCGGGTGATGGTTTTTTGCGGGATGTGCGGGATAAAGAACGGAAGCTGGATGAACTTCTCCAGAAATTGCCAGCCGAAACTCTTAAGATTGTTCGCCGCTTCCCGGGTCGGTTCGCTTTTTTGTTTCAAGGCGTCTTCCAATGATTCCGCCACCATCTGCGGATCAATTCCCAGGATAAAGATGATGTTGCTGTTGCGCAGGCTGATGAATTGATTAATTGCCAGAATCACATCGCTGACCACATCCGGGCGGCAGCGATCCAGATCATCTATAAACACCGCCACCGGGTGGGTACCGGTTAATAACTGTAATGCCCGGATGATATCGTGATCCACCAGGTAGAGATAGCCCATCTTGCCCTCATAATCCGGTTCGCTGACATATTCGCTAAATTTATCCTGCAGGGTCCATTTTTCGGCAAATTTGCGGGAGGCAAAAAAGTGGGCGACTCCGGCTAGCATACTGGCGCCCAGCCCCCCAAAGGCGGTTAGAGCATCCTGTTTCACCAGCCACAGGGACACCAAAAGTAAAATTCCCAGTAAGGCATAATAAATTGCTTTGGGGATGAATCTCTCCAAAATCATTTTGTGGAAATCATTTCGCAGGGCTTCTTTGTTCAGTCGCTTCCAGCGTAATCTCAGCCAGAATTCCTCCTGTTTTATAGAGGTCGGTAATTTGCCGACTAACTGGTGGAGAATGGCATGTGCCATCCCCGCCCAGATTTGTTCACTCTCCTGGTAATAGAGCGGATTAAACCATACGGTGGGCACCCGCGATCCGTCCAGTTGCAGCATGTTTTGGGCAGCCACTTCTTTCTCCTGATTCAGCCAGTCAAAAAAGTTGGAAAAGGTGGCTTGCGGCGGTGCCGGTGTTGATGATTGACCATCCGTTACCAATTCCGCGGCTTCCCCCGGTTGTTCCAGCTTTTCCTGGATCATCCGCATCAGGCTGGTCTTTCCCTGTCCCCAGGGCGCCTGAATGGCAATGCTGATCGGTGGTTTGGTCACCCCATCCAAAATAGGGCGGGCAATGGCATTGGCATAGGTTTCGTAGCCTAACAGATCATCCAGTGTCCACACATCCGAGATGGCTTTGTTGGTTAAATAGAAGGAAGCGGCATCGGTAGAGGATTCCGGTGGTATGGGAGGCGGTGTTGTCTTGGCATCTGTTACCGTTTGCTCAATTGGAGACGACTCAATGTTCGGTTCGGTGGTACTTGCCAACTGTTCCCGAAAGATTTTTACATGGTATTCCAGAAAGGAAGCCAGTTGCCCTAACTGGCTCTGGAAGAGTTCGCTATCCAGGGCGGTAAAGGTGTGTGCTCCTTTCCGGGTGTTATCAAAGAGGGGGAGAAGGTAAGCATGTTCAAATTCCCGGGGTAGTTTTTCGGTGGGCAAATCCGTGCCCAGCACGCCGATAATCCGGGAGTATTTTTCCACCATTAAGCCTGTGGGCTCTCCCTGAGCCTTCCGGTAGAAAGTGCTCAATTCCTGCATACAATATTCGCTGGAGAGATATGTCTCGGAAACCAGGGCAATAAAGAACGCCGATCCCATCAGTGCTTCCCGGGCGGCTTTGTCAAATGGCGCCCGCTGGTCGATGGGAACCTCCGGGGCAAAGATGGTAATCTCAGACCCCAGGATGCTGCTGAGGTGAGATTGCAATCCTGCCACAAAGCCCGATAACCAGGCAGCGTTGCTTTTTTCGCGGGAACCCATCACATCGTCCGCCGCGCTAATGTAAATATCGTACTGAAAGCCGGGGAGCAATCCGGCGGGTTGAGGCTCCATGGGATGT
The DNA here is from genome assembly GCA_964471235.1 of uncultured Calditrichaceae bacterium. Taxonomy (GTDB): domain Bacteria; phylum Calditrichota; class Calditrichia; order RBG-13-44-9; family J075; genus CAYYGL01. Next base: position 28,040 of record CAYYGL010000027.1, on the reverse strand, counting down.
TCTCCTGTAACATGATGACAATAGGTGATGCGCCCCAATATACACAAAACAACACCGGATGGCAATGATTGCCGAGTTCTCTAAACGGGAACATCTCCAAAAGAAATTGGTAAAGTAAAGCAGGGAATTAAGAAGAGTCGGTAAAATTCAAAAAAATATCGTTGACAAAAGAATGATCGGATTGTATATTTATATGCTTTTAATGATCGCGGGGTGGAGCAGTTAGGTAGCTCGTCGGGCTCATAACCCGAAGGTCGTAGGTTCAAATCCTACCCCCGCTACAAAATAATTGATGCTGACCTTTTCGGTCAGCATTTTTTACCTGATGGCGGCATAGCTCAGTTGGTCAGAGCAGCGGAATCATAATCCGCGTGTCCGGGGTTCGAATCCCTGTGCCGCCACTTTCTTTTTTCCCACCGGCTGAAGATGAGTCACTCACTCAAATATCGTTTTCTGGAATTTGTTAACTTTCACCAACTCATCGAAAAAAGGCAGCGCATTCTGGCGGCAGTAAGCGGCGGGATGGATTCCATGGTGCTACTCCATCTGCTCAGTACCTGGCGAAAATATTTTCAAATAGAACTGGCTGTGGTTCATTTTAACCACCAACTGCGCGGCAAACAGTCGGATGCGGATGAACAATTTGTAAGAAAGACAGCGAAGAAAATGGGCATCCCGTTTTTTAGCGACCGGGGAGATGTGAAAACGTTTGCCCGGGAGCATCATTATTCTATTGAAGAAGCCGCCCGGATGCTTCGAGAACAATTCTTTAAGAGATGTCTCGAAACGCATCAATTTGACCGGGTTGCCACGGCCCACACCTTGAATGACCAGGCAGAGACCGTGTGGATGCACCTCATCTCCGGCGCCGGTTTAGAGGGATTGGCGGGCATTCGCCTCCGCCGGGGGAACATCATTCGCCCCCTCCTGTTTGCAGAACGACCGGAAATTCAGCAGTATGCTCAAAAGCATCAGATTCGTTTTCGGGAAGATCCCACCAATCGGGATGTTAAATTTGTGCGAAACAAAATTCGCCATCAATTAATGCCCTTTTTGGAGAAAGAATTTCAGCTTCGCAATTTGCAACCGTTTTTAAGAACCGGCATCATTCTACAGGAGTGGTTAGCCACCCTGGAAGAGGAATTTCCGGCAATTTCCGCTATTGCCCTTATTCCGGCAAACGAAAATAAAATTGGGCTTGATATAGCTATCTATAACCGGTATTTTTCTTTATTTAAAATTAAACTGATTGAGGAGATTCTTCTCCGGTTAACCGGTCAGGAAAGAAAGCTTACGTATCAAAAATTTGTTGATTTTACGAAATGGTTAAACCAATCTGAACAGGGGAGTCATTTTCAACTTTATGGTCATATTGGCGCCTATTGGGAGGGAGAACGAGTTTGGTTTGTAAAATCCCCATCGGAAACATCGCCAATTCCGGTTGATGAGGAAATTCCGATTAATTCCGTCCGGCGCATCGATCCTTTGAATTTGCTCATCGAAGTATCAGCGGTTGAAGCGGCGGAAGTCTCTCCTGGCAAAGAAACGGGTATTGAATTCCTGGATGCACAAAATCTCACATTTCCATTAAGATTGCGAAACTGGAAAGCGGGCGATAAATTTCAACCGCTGGGAATGACAACCCCTAAAAAAGTCAGTGACTTCTTAACCGATGAAAAAAAACTTCTGTTACCGAAACGGCAAATGTTAGTTCTGGAAAGTAGGGGTGAGATCGTATATGTAATCGGTGCCAGAATCAGTGAAAAATATAAAATTACGGAACATACACAAAAAGCAATAAAGGTGAAAGTTAGCAAAGAATGAAAACGCCGAAAATATTGAAAGTCGACGATTTACAATTTCAGATATTAATCTCTGCAGAGGATTTGCACCGCCGGATTGAGGAGTTGGCAGAAGAAATTAGCCGGGATTACGAAGGCAGGGTGCCCATCATGGTGGGTGTGTTAAACGGAGCGGTTATATTTCTGGCGGATTTAATTCGCTATATGAGCATCGATTGTGAGATCGATTTCATCAAAATCTCCAGCTATGGGAATGCCCGGGTTTCTTCCGGTGAAATTACCATGATAAAAGATTTTAGCGCCGACTTACATGGGCGGGATATTGTGGTGGTGGAAGATATTGTGGATTCCGGGCTTTCCGTTCAATATCTGAAACGGCGGATCTTAAATATGAAACCCGCTTCCTTAAAATTTGTATCACTATTGGTTAAGCGGGGTACGGCAAAGGTGGATTTGTCGATTGATTACGTGGGTTTTGAGATTGAAGATAAATTCGTTATTGGCTACGGATTAGATTATAAGCAACAAAAACGTAATGTAAACGCTATTTATCAATTAGTAGAATAGATTAAATTCGTTGAGTTGTAACATCGTGATTCAAATAATAAATTTTCCCGCTTTACCCTGGTGCCGGTTATCCATCTAATAACGTACCGGTACGGAAAAGCGGAAGTGAAAATACCTGAGTATTCTTTAACTTTGATAGATGTTACGTTAAAATCCATATAAAGCTGGTGGTTAAATGTTATGAGTGAAAAACCAAATAATTTTTTTAAGGGGAATCGTCCTCCCGATGATCCCAACCGGAACAACAAAGATGATTTTCAATGGAAGAAGGGATCTCGTTCCATTATTTTTTGGGTGATTTTATTTTTTGTAATCGCATCCCTGGCAACCTTATTTCCCATTGGCGGAAAAAATGTCAAAGAAGTTCCTTACACCCAGTATCTAAAATTTCTGGATGAAGGAAAGATTCTGGAAGGCAAGGTGATTGTGGGTGATCCCGCCAATGAATTTCATGGCGTTTTAAAATCTCCGGAAACGGAATTGTTATCCAACGGCAAAACCCGCACGTTTACCGAATTTAAAACCACCCTGCCGTTTTTGAATGAAAAGATGGATGAGACCTGGCGGGAGAAAGGGATTGATATAACCTATTCGGAGCTTTCCACCGATTGGCTGGATGTGCTGGGGGGATTGCTACCCTGGTTGTTGTTAATTGGATTCTGGCTGTTCTTTTTCCGGCGCATGCAGGGCGGTGGCGGTGGTAGAAATATTTTTTCTTTCGGAAAAAGCCGCGCCCGCATGTTAATGGAAGATGCTACCCGGGTGACGTTTGATGATGTTGCCGGTTGTGATGAAGCGAAAGAAGAATTGCGGGAAATCATCGAATTTTTACAAAACCCCTCCAAGTTTAGTAAGTTGGGGGGGAAAATTCCCAAAGGGGCTTTGTTGTTAGGTCCTCCGGGAACCGGTAAGACCTTGCTGGCGCGCGCTGTTGCCGGGGAAGCGGGTGTGCCCTTTTTCTCGATGAGCGGAGCCGATTTTGTGGAAATGTTTGTTGGGGTGGGTGCCAGCCGGGTGCGCGATTTATTCGAGCAGGGCAGAAAGCATGCCCCCTGCATCATCTTTATTGATGAAATTGACGCCGTTGGTCGCCAGCGCGGCGCCGGTCTGGGCGGCGGCCATGATGAACGGGAACAAACCCTGAATGCCCTGCTGGTGGAAATGGATGGTTTCGACACTGCGGAAGGGGTAATTATCATTGCCGCTACCAATCGCCCCGATGTGTTAGACACGGCATTGCTGCGCCCGGGTCGTTTTGACCGGCAAATTGTGGTTGACCGCCCCGATGTGCGCGGCCGGGAAGGCATCCTGAAAGTGCATACCAAACGCATTCCCCTCGCGGATGATGTGAACCTGGAAGTAATTGCCAAAGGAACGCCCGGTCTTGCCGGAGCGGATCTGGCAAACCTGGTGAATGAAGCCGCATTATACGCTGCCCGGGTGAATCGGGATAAGGTCACCATGGAAGATTTTGAACTGGCGAAAGATAAAATCATGATGGGCATCGAGCGGAAGAGCCTGATCATCAGCGAAGAAGAGAAAAAGAGTACCGCTTATCATGAAGCCGGTCATGCCCTGGTTGCCAAACTGTTGCCCGGATCAGACCCGGTACATAAAGTCACCATCATTCCCCGTGGTCGGGCGCTTGGGGTAACTCATTTTCTTCCCATGGGCGAAAATCATACCTATTCCAAGGAGTATCTGGAAATTCAATTATGCTCACTGATGGGGGGCAGGGTAGCGGAAAAACTGGTGCTGAATCATTACACCACCGGCGCCGGAAATGATATTGAACGTGCCACGGAACTGGCTCGCAAAATGGTCACCGAATGGGGAATGAGCGATAAATTGGGTCCCCTGGCATTTGGCAGGAAAGATGAAGAAATCTTCCTGGGCAGGGAAATTGCCACCCATCGGGATTTTAGTGAACGAACCGCCGAGGAAATTGACGAGGAGGTACGCCGGATTGTCACGGAAGCCGAACGGAAAACCGAAGAACTGCTTTCCAGCAATATCGAGAAACTGCATACCCTTGCCCAGACCTTGTTGGAACGGGAAATTTTGGATGGAAACGAAATCGACCTGATTTTACAAGGAAAACCCATTCCCAAGTCCACCCGGAAGCATACGCTCAAATCCAAGACTGTGCCGGCCGGCAATGGAAAATCCGATGGGAAAAAGCCCCGAAAACCGAGAAAGCCCAAAGCGGAAACGGTGCCCCCGGTAGAACCGGCGGTAAAAAAAACGGCGCCGGAGAAGAAAAATCCGGGATCCACTGAACCGGAAAAAGAATAACGGAATGTACATTATCCCTGTCAAGTATTGGAATGTCCTCTGATGAAATTCCTTGTGAACATGGCACGTCAAAAAATATGACGTGCCATTTTTCGTATTGTTAGAAATAATTCGATTGCCTTCACCGGCTGATTTTCCCGTGTGGAGTGCCTTGCAAAAATTTTCGGTCGTTCGACTGGCGGAGTTGCCATGGTGAAGGGAAACTCCTTAGATTGCAAGAGGAGGAAACGCGAAAAATGAGTTTGATTTGATATAATCAGGAGGCTTACCGCATGGACATCAAAAAAATTGAACAGGGGGTTCGGTTCATTCTGGAAGGAATCGGTGAAGACCTCCAGCGGGAGGGGCTTCGGAAAACACCCCGGCGGTTTGCTGCCATGTGCCAGGAAATTTTTTCCGGCATCGGGCAGGAAGATGATGAGGTGGAAGCATTTAAAGAACCGGTAAGCAATCATGGCGTTATCGTCATCAAAGACCTGGGATTTCATTCCATGTGTGAGCACCATCTCCTGCCGTTTTTTGGTACCATGAAGATTGTCTATGCCCCGGCAGGGAACCGGATTGCCGGATTCTCCACCTTTGCCCGGATAGTGGATACCTATTCCCGGCGGCTTCAGGTGCAGGAACGCTTAACCGAGCAGGTGGCGGATGCCATTATGAAGCGGCTGCAGCCGGCGGGGGTTAGTGTCACTGTGGAAGCACTCCAATTATGTGCCGCCATGCGCGGGGAACATAAACGAGACATCAAAACCGTTACCAGCATCGTGCGGGGGAAACTCCCCGAAATCGCCAATTACTTATGAGTTCGTTCCACTTGCGGGGAAAGACAATTCAATGAGGGATTTCTACACGTTTCTTTCCGGGAATGTGCCCGGTGGGTTTGCGTTATACCTGTTTCTTATCATCATCATCTTCGGCGTGTTGTTCTCCATCTCCCGGAGAAATGATTTGTTTACTCCCCGGCGGTTTCGTCTCTGGTTTGCTCTGATATGGCTGGGGATTACCGTGGGATATGTGCTCCTGTGGCTGGACGAACCGCCGGAGACAGTGCTCCATCGCTATTCTACCCGAATCTTTACCCAAAATCCAGCCGACCGGTGGCTGGCATATTATTTTCGGGACGAAATATCCAAAACGTTGAAACCCTATCGCAGCGCTACCAATTACCTGTACTGGCAGCACTGGAATATATGGGCAAAGGTGGATTGTGCCGATGGAACCGACGCCGGGTGTGAAAAACTCGTTCGTCTGTTGCCAATTGATGAATTAATTAACGGGGAGATAAAGCGCAAAGAAGGACGGTATGTGTTTCACCTGAAAATCACCCGTCCCCAATCTCATCTAACCGAATATGAACACGAATGGACTTTCGGGAAAGAAAAGCCTGATAAAATTTTACCGGAAGTACGGAAACATCTGGCACAATTTTTCCCCGTACGAAAACCGGTTCCGGAAACGGATCTTCCCGACAGCATGTTTGTAGTGGCGAAAGAAGCCTTTTACCGCGGGAAGTATGAAAAAAGCGGGGAATGGTGCCATCAGTTATTGGCGAAATATCCTCAAAATCGGGAAATCGGGAAATGGTATTTTTACAACCAGAATCGCCTGGCAGAACAGTTGAAAGAAAAAGATCATAGCCCCCCACCGCCGCCTCCCGAGAAAACACCCTGGCAGGTGATGTTAACCGAAGCCCGTCGCTTCTTAATCCCGCTGGCTAAAGAACAGATGACCGATGGGGCAATTGATGAACAGTTGATGAATATGATTGCGGAAAGCTTTATGCTGAATGAATATTTCGGAGATGCCGAACCCTTTTTAAAAATTGCGTACGGGGAAAACCCTTTTGATGTTTTCGTGCTGGAAAATATTTCCCTGCTCAATCCCGACCGCTACCGCGATCTGAAATTCCGGGATGAGGAACACCTGTTATCGAAAATTTTGCAAATATGCCCGGTTCAGGTAAATGTCCTACAGCGATATGTGGAAATATTACTGACCTCTGTGCCGGTAAGTGAAACTGCCCGGATTCGTGCCCGGGACGTACTCTCCCGTTTCCTGACACTGAGTCCGGGCTCTCCTGAGGGGTGGCTGCTCTGGGGGAAATATCAATTGGCGGTGTTCGACTACCGGGCGGCGTTCAAGGCCTTCTTAAAAGCAGATTCCTTAGAGCCGCACTCGGCTTTGGTTCAATATAACCTGGGAGTAACGGCGTACCGTTTAAAAGATATGGCACAAGCCGAACGCTATTTCCGAAATGCGATTTCATGGGGAGATTACCTGGATGCCCATTTATATTTGGGAGTGATTTACCAGGGCAGGGGAGACTATCAAAAAGCACTGAAGGAATTCCGTTACCGGGTTGCGCATAAACAGGGGGAAGATGACTATTACGCAATTCAGGCGATGAAAGGTATCCGGGAGTGTCTGGAAGCCTTAAAAATTCCCATTCCCCATTAAAGTCAAGGATGGATATGATTCGTATTTTACATGGCATGACGGCGGCAGATGCCCGTCAGGAGTTGCAGTTGATGGGGGATACCTCTCTCGACAGGGAGCGGGTACGGCAGCTATGCCGGGGGGTAGCGCTAAAACTAATTAGCTATCCGACAAAGGACTTACAGGAAATAACAGAAGTGATTCAACAAACGGGAGGGCTGGAAGCTGTTTATGCTGCCGGAGAGGCAGGGAATGGCAGTCTGCTCATTCATTTTCCCAATTCTCAACTGGAAGAAATTCCTCAGATGCTCCATTCCGTGTTACCCGAACAATTTTCCGCTTTGGTAAAAAAGATTCGCAATTGTGTGGATGGTTTTTTTAAAGAAGAATGGGATTTCAATCTTCCCGGTAGAAAATGGCGGGTTCACCGCCCGGTAATCATGGGAATCCTGAATGTAACACCGGATTCCTTCAGCGATGGCGGACAATTTTTAAGGGCTAAGAACGCCTATCGCCATGCCCGGGAGATGATGGAAGCCGGTGCCGAAATCATTGACATCGGCGGGGAGTCCACCCGCCCCGGTGCTTCACCGGTCTCCGAAACGGAAGAATGGGAGCGGATTTCCCCGGTGTTAAAAAAATTAAGTCGTCTAAAAGAGTGTATCATTTCAGTGGATACCGTGAAGAGCGAGGTTGCCCGGCGGGCGCTGGCAGAGGGCGCTCATATTATCAATGACATCAGCGCCATGCAGTTTGATCCGCACATGGCGGAAGTGGCGGCGGCATACCAGGCGCCGGTGGTCTTAATGCACATTCAGGGCGTTCCCAAAACCATGCAGCAGAAACCCCATTACCACCATCTGATGGAAGAGGTGTTTACATTCCTCAGCGAACGGGTCGATTATGCAACCTCCCGGGGAGTTGAGCAACTGATCATCGATCCCGGTATTGGGTTTGGAAAACGGCTAAATGATAATTTCGAATTAATCCGGCGGTTGGGAGAACTCCGGGGGCTGGGATATCCCATATTATTGGGAGCGTCGCGCAAATCGTTTATCGGCAAAATTACCGAAGCACCGCCGGAGGAACGGGGCAGTGGCACGGTTGCAGCAAATTTATATGGCTTTCTAAACGGGGCTCATATTTTCCGGGTACATGATGTGAGGGAAGCCATACAGAGCCTGGCAGTCTGGCAGGGCATCGCAACCCGGAAGCAGCAGGGGGTAGAAAATCGGTAGAGCAGTGGATGGGTACAAAGGGTATGGTGAATTGCAGTTGGCAGAACAAACCGTTGGTTTTCAGCCCTCAGCGATATTGAGTAGACGGGGGATGGGAGAAGAGTTGGCAGTCGCAATACAAAATGGCGGGGTAGAGGAGCAACCCGCCGTTAATGATGAATGGAGGAGGACATGGCTCATTACTCGTTCCTTCCCAATCCTGTTCGAGGGGATTTTTTCAGAACTACCTAATGATAGAGATTGCCTAACCGATAATAGCCAAACGTTTCAGGTGAAGTATGCGATTTAACATTGGCTTTTTAACCATTACATTTATCGATTTTGTCGATGTCTTATTAGTCGCTTTTCTCTTTTACAAGATTTACCAATTCATACGGGGAAGTGTTGCTGCCCGGATGATGCTGGGATTGTTATTGATTTTGATATTCTCGGTAATTGCCGAACTTTTGAATTTAAGTGCGATATCGGGAATTTTTTCTGTTATTAAAGAAGCCTGGGTCATAGCGTTTGTCATTATTTTTCAACCGGAATTTCGACGATTGCTGCTCTATCTCGGTCAAAATCCGGTGATTCAAAAGATCGTAAAGGTGGAAACCGCAAAATTTATTGAGGAAGTGGTGGGGGCAGCCTCCGATTTAGCCAGGAAAAATTTTGGAGCATTGATTGTGCTGTTACGCGATACCGGTTTAAAGAGTGTGGTGGAGACCGGTGTTCCCATTAATGCCCGGGTCAGTAAACTACTTTTGCTTTCGATATTTAATCCCCGTTCCCCGCTTCACGATGGTGCCGTGATAATTCAAGGAGATGTGTTGTTGGCAGCAAAGTGTCAATTACCCCTTACGCAGAATCCCAAAATTGATCCCACCCTGGGAATGCGCCACCGGGCGGCATTGGGACTCTCCGAGCAAACCGATGCCCTGGTATTGGTCGTCAGTGAAGAAACCGGGATGATTGCACTGGCAGAAGAGGGCATTTTAACCCGGGGGCTTACGGAAGAGATGCTTATCAAACGCCTCAAAGAAGCTTTCACACCCAAGGTAGAAAAAAAACGACTTTCCGATTTGTTAAGCTGGGGGGAACAGGTATAGCCGGAATGCTACTGATAGAACAGGTAACGACTTAAATGCGGCACGGGGTGAAAAGCCCCATGAGATGCAAACAGAAATAGGTGGCAAATGGCTCTTACTTGAGAACCAACCGCAAAGTGGTAATAATCATTCACGTTATCGAATAAAATGTGATATTTGCCAAATAGTGCCGTATATTGTGTGTTATTTTTGGGAGCCAATAGGGAAATATGTGAGAGAGGTATTTGAATGCAAAAGAATCTGACGCCTGACGGCGGCTCCGAAGCCCGAAATGTTTACAGAGTCAGTTTTAACAAAATAACGGTACTGTCCGTTTGGTATTGGATAATTTCGGTTGGCCTGGCGGTATTAGCCCCTTTCCAACACACTTTCGCCCAAACATCCCCCTCGCCTCAGGAATATTACACCATCGAATCCCAAACTGAGCAGGGACTTACCATATCCTTTAACTTCCCGCAGGTTGAAATTCGACAAACCCCCGCCGGACTCAGCTTGTTTACCATCCCCGGACTAACAATGAATTATGAAAACGGCGGACCGCTGCTGCCGGTGTTAGCCATCCCGTTAACCTTACCGGACGGGAAAGTTGCTCCCGCCATCGCCATACAGCAGGTAGAAAATTATCCTGGCTTGTACCCTCCGCGGTTTGAAGACACACCGAATGACGGTGCTTCCGGGGCAATCAATCCGGAATGGAATAACTCTCCGTACCGGTCGGCTCCGTCTCTGTTGCAACCCTTTCAGGAAGTGTTTCCGGAGCAGATTTACAAACTGAAAGACGCCGGCTTATTTCGGGAATACCGGCTTTCCATCCTGCGTGTTTACCCGGTGCAAGTAACGGCGGAGGGAGTGAAGGTTTATAAAAAGTTTACCATCCGCATTCGATATCGAAATATCATTCCGCCCCGAACCGCCATGCCGGCAGCAGAAGCCGATATTCTGAACAAGTTGGTTGCCAATAGCGATCAGCTTTCGTTAATATCTCCCCATCCACCTGTTCAAAAACAAACCGGCAAAAAGCGGATGGATTTCGGCAGCGATGTTAATCACCGCGCCCGGATCATCGTGGAAGAAAGCGGGATTTATCAAATTACCGGTAATGATTTGGTGGAAGCCGGTATCAACATTGAGGATATCGACCCGGTTACTTTGCGCCTCACCAACCGCGGAAATGAGGTTGCCTATTACCTGGTGGGCGATCAGGATGGCTCCTTTGACCCGGATGACTTCTTTGAATTCTGGGGAGAACCCAACCAGAAAACGTTCATCGATCAGTTCCCCGATGAGTATGCCGATCCCTTTTCCGATGAGAACGTGTACTGGCTGGAATGGGGAGGAACCCCGGGGCTGAGAATGGTGGAAGAAAATGCCAGCATTGTTACCAACCGCGATGGAGAGTATAATCCTTCCTTTTTTTATACCACCACCGTACACGTAGAGAAAAACGATCATTTTGAACGGCTTGGGGAAGGCAGTCAGGAGAAGCTCTCGTACCGTCGGGATTTATGGTATTTTGATTCCGGTGTACGGGCTGTGGGTAAAAAACAATACCCGTTTCAGTTAATTTACCCGGACCCGGCATCGTTTAATAATGTGGAAGTAACCGCCATGTTTTCCGGGAAATCTTTTGGCGCGGTTTTCGACGACGGCATCCCCGGTAATGATGACCGGGTTCCCCATAACGTCATGGTATGGTTAAATAACAGTTTTGTCGGTTCTTCCCGACCGGATTGGTTCGACCAGGACACTTCCCGGATTTCCAACGTGGGTAATTCCACCATCAGCAATGGCGCCCTGGTGCATGGTACCAATATCTTTGAAGTTCAATTGCCCACCTTGCCGGATATTACCATTCATACCGGAAACGGCACCGAGGTGGTAAAGGGCACGGATATTGTATTATTAAACTGGTTCGATGTTACCTACGACCGGCAATACAAAGCCTATAATAATGAGATTAAATTCCGGCGTCCTTCCTTCATCTCCTATCCGAATGTGAATTTGTTTCAATTCGATATCGAGAATTTTACTACTCCGGATATTGATGTCTATAAAATTGGCAGCAGTAAACTGGTTAATTTTACCATTAATGAAGAAGTTATTGATGGACAGACTTTCTATAAAATCTCATTGCAGGATGAGGTGCTGTCTGATGACGTGGAGTATGTGGCGTTGACCAATGACCGGAAGAAAAAACCGCTGCGAATCGAAAAAGATGAGCCTTTCGATCCAGAGGATCCGCTTCGCACTTTAAAAGACCCCAATAATGCCGCAGAATATTTGATCATTACCCATGCTCGCTTTTATGATACGGCACTTCAATTACTGGAATATCGGCGCAATCAGGGGCTGGCGGCAGAAATGGTTACCGTGCAGAATATTTATGATGAATTTAATTACGGAATCAAATCCCCCCTGGCGATTAAAGACTTTTTGCGCTATGCGTTTTTTAACTGGCAGCGGACTCCCCGCTTAAAATACGTGCTCTTTTTAGGAGATTCCAACTTTGATTATAAAAGTAAATCCCAGACCTCACCGGACTATGTTCCCACTTTCTTTTACCAGACCCAGGAGTTTGGTGCTGCGGCAACCGATTTTCCCTATGCCCTCATCTCCGGAGATGACATCGTGCCGGATTTATTTGTGGGCAGAATCCCTGCCAATACCAACAGTGATGTGAATAATGTCGTCGAAAAGATCATTCAATATGAGCAGAATCCCCCCCTCAGCGCCTGGCGAAACCGGGCATTATTTATTAGCGGTAATGATGAAAGCACTTATGAATTGCGGAACATTCTGGGCACCCGAAACCCGGCGTTCCGAAGTCAAAATTCACGGGTAATCGAATCCCTCTTACCCCGCCATATCACTGCCATTCGTCTGAATACCATCAAAGACCCTGACTTACCGATCGATCCCAACTTCGGGACGGATACCGATCTGATTGACCATTGGGATGATGGATTGTTTTTAATCAATTTTATGGGTCACGGCGGCGGCGGTATCTGGGCAGATGTTCGATTAATGGACCTCCCGGATGTCGATCGTCTCAACAATGTGAATATGTATCCTTTTGTAACCAGTATGACTTGCTTCACCGGGGCGTTTGAAAATCCGGATAATCTGGGATTGGCACAAAAACTATTGCTGGCGCCCCAAAAAGGGGCGATTGGTCTGGTAGCGTCTTCCGGATTAGGCTATTTGCATAATGACTATTCCATGCTCTGGTACATTGGACAATACTTGTTTGATCGATCTCTGCGCACCGGTGAAATGCTGATGCTGGGCAAAATTCTCTATTGGAATATCGGGCAGGATTATATTGTCGATGACCATGTTTATTATACCCAGGGATATGATGATGTAAAGCATGAGATGATGTTTCAATATAATCTGATAGGTGATCCTTACCTGCAATTAAATTACGCTGATGAGAATCTTTCTGTGGAACCGGATAATGTGAATCCCCTGGGGGGAGATACCATCAACGTCACCATTCAATCCGATATATCCTCTGCAGACGGCTATATTGAGCTTACCGATAACCAGTTTAACATTGTGGAGCGGCAGCCAATTTTTGGAGCATCCCCAACCACAACAGTACCGCTTGCCATTCCGGATAGTTTTCCGGAAGGCACCGGGCTAATTCGGGCATATCTTTCAAACGGGTCTCAGGATGGCAGCGGGCAGGCGCAGATCGGGGTAAATTTTGCCGCCATTCAATCGGTGGAAATTATTCCTCCCAAACCGGATGTGGATGATACCGTACAGGTAAACATTCATGTATCCGATCGCCAGGGCATCCGAAAAGTCTATCTGTTTTTTCAAGGAAGCCCGGATACCATCCGAACGGTTCGAAGCCCGGCGGATACCACTTTATTCACTGCTACATTAATGCCGAGAAATCAGTTGGAAACGGTATTTTTTAACATTTTCGTCGAAAACCGACTGGGGAATGTCAGCGTTTTTCGGAATTATAGTTACGTGGTAAGCGACCCCCGCCCGGATATTGCGATTATCGATGGGTCTCTACACTTTACCGGCAATAAACAGGTGCAATTGAAAGTGGGTCTCCAAAACACCGCTGGCGCCGGTAGCGATGGTCGTGTCAAAGTAAATGTGCGGTTTTATGATGGTGAAACCAATTTTCAAAATGGAAATTTTTTTGCAGTGGGGTCTATCGTCTTAAGTTCTGCCGACAGCGGTTCGGTAGTGGTGGGATTTCCCCTTAGCCTATTTAATGACGAATATGAAATCGTAATGCAGGCAGAAGTCGATTCTTCGGAAGATGTGGTGGATTTTAACCCGGCAAACAATACCATTATCAATCACCTGGTGCCAACCATTTTTAATATTACCCCGGCAGCCGGTTCGGATACCATCATGGTCGATTCGGTGTACCGGGTATACTTCCCGCCGGGCAGTGTAAGTGATTCCAGCGCAGTGCGTGTCCGTCTGAAGGAAATCGAACCGCCGCGCGATCAGAAAGGTATTAAAGCCGTTCCGGTCATTAATGCCCAAACATTTCATGCCCTGGAAGTGAAGCTGTTAAACCCCCGGGCGGAATTTAACCAGCCGTTCAATCTGGAGGTGTTTCTCAATAAAAATATTCTGGATTCCACCCAATACAATTTAACCAATGCCCGGTTGTATGAAAAAATACGCTCTTCGCAACCATGGACCTTCATCTCCTCCGCCGCTTCTAATAACAATACTGTATTTGTTGCCCACCCACAGGAAAGTGCCCTCTTTGCCCCATTTCTCAGCAGTGATGGCAATGCCCCCAAAATCGAACTAACCGTGGATGGCAGACCGATTAAAACCAGCGGATTAGTATCCAACAAACCGGCCTTGTATGTCATCGTCCAGGATGAAAGCGGGATCAACTTACAGAGGGATAAAATCCATGTCTCGTTGGATGGCAAGCCGCTTCCCCGGGATCAAATGTTAATCCCCGATTCATTACAGCAAAACAATGTTTTGGGGCTTACCCTCTACCCGGACCTTCTGGAAGGTCATCATAACCTGGAGGTGTTTGTTCAGGATGTTAATGGAAATGCGGCGGATAAAAATTTTGAATTGGTCGTTGCCCAGGGATTCGATGTTCATATCTACGGAAACTATCCCAATCCCTTTACGGATAAGACGATCTTTGCTTATTTCGTGGAATTAAATGATGATTTGGATGAGTTTGAAATAGATATTTACACCGTGAGCGGTCGGCTGGTAAAGCGGATTGACCATGATATCAATAACCCATTGGGTGCCATAGACGGTGGTGCGCGACGAAAAGGATATAATGAATTGATTTGGGATGGCACGGACGAGGATGGGCAGGAAGTCGCTAACGGAGTCTATTTTGCGGTTGTTCGGGCGACCTATCAAGAAAAAACCATTGAAAAAATATTGAAAGTTGCCAAACTGAAATAGGTATAGAGATGAAACGGATTCTATATGTTTTGTTCGGATTGATGGTATCAACCGGTTTTATGGGGGCACAGGAAACCCGGTATGCGGGAGCATTTCTGGACCTTGGAATAGGTGCCCGAGGGATGGCAATGGGGGGCGCTTATGTTGCGGTAGCCAATGACGGTTCCGCTTTTTATTGGAACCCTGCCGGTGCCGCCACCCTGGTACGGGCGGAAGTCTCCGGCATGTATGCCTCGCTTTTTAAATCCCTGGTGACCCATTTTCATGTGGGATTTACCCGCCCCCTGTACGGCGCCGGTGCCATTTCCATCAACTGGGTTCGTCTCGCCGTATCCGATATCCCTCGCTACGACTCCCCCTTGCTGGATGACCCCAACTCCACTTACGATACCCGCATTTCCGAATCCGGGGACGACCCCCTGGGAGCCTGGACTCAATTTGCCCTGACCAACGCACCGCTCGGCACTTCCAGCAGCCATGACGATGCCCTGTTCATTACCCTGGCAAAGTTAAACAAATTGAACATTGATTTTGGATGGCAGTATTTTGTGATTCCCGTAACCATCCCCATCGGGCTGAATGTTAAATTGATTCGACAGTCCGTGTTTAGCAACTCCGGTTCCGGAATTGGATTTGATGTGGGCGGCATGTTGAAATTTGGTTTAGATGATTTGTTAGATGACAGCCGGTTAGGGAAATTAACCTTTGGACTGGCAGTAAAAGACCTCTGGAATACTAAGATTACCTGGAATACCGACTCCCGCCATGCCGATCGAATACCCCGCAGTTGGCATATTGGCGCCTCTTATTTGCAACCGCTTCCGAAAATCAGTGGGCAGTTGTTGCTGGCATATTCTTTAGATAAAAGATTTGATTCCCCTCACAATTTAGGTCTGGAATATGTGTATTATAACCGCCTGGCAATTCGCTTTGGGATTTCCAATGGTAAGTTTACAGCCGGTGTCGGTTTAAATGTTTCCCTGTTCCGGATTGACTATGCCTATCGCACTCATGAATTAGGTGGCAGTCACCGGATAAATACTTCACTGCAATTGTAAGTATGGTAAACCAATGATAAAGTTGTTGAAATTTTTGTTGGGAGCAATAGCGTTTCTGATGCTCCTCAACAGTTGTAAGAACACGGTAAATAACGAGATTCTACCGCCTCCCCAGGTCAAATTTGTGGAAAAATCATCTGACAGTGCTGCGGTGGAAACCGGAATCGATGCTGAAGAGCCACCGGCAAATGTGGGATCCAATCCCCTGAAAAACGCAATCTTTCTCCAGTGGCATCCGGTAATCTACGAAGGATTAAAAGCGTATGATGTTTACCGGCGTGCCAGTGATACCACCGGAAGCTTTACTAAGATTGCCGAGGTGCTGCAAGCCTTCGGTTCCCGGGATACCACTTACCTGGATACTTCAGCGCAGCTTCAAACCCTGTATTATTACTACATTATTGCCCGGGATGACAAAGGGAATGAAGGAGAGCGTTCCCATACCGAGCATTACACCTTGCTGCCCAAACCGCAGCAGTTAAATATTCCCGTGGGGAATTCTCTGTATTCCGGTTTTTTTGAATGGACTTTTCAAAATAGTTATGTCCCCCAATATATTATTTTTCGGGTCGAAAAACAGGTGGTAGGGGAAGAATACCAGCCTTATGACCTGAAATTGTTGGAACTCAATAGTATTTCACCGGTTCAGCACTGGACTGCCCAGGAACTCGGGTTGGCTTCCCTATCCCCGGGAAACTACCGCTGGCGAGTGGATATCCGAATTTTACGGGATAACCGGCAAGGGGCGGAATCGGTATGGGGGTATTTCCGGGTTCAATGAGCATTTTTTTAGTTGAATTGGAGCGAAGTAGTGAATTTTACGGAAAATTTGTTTTTTACTTTTGATTGTTTCCAATTATATTTTAATTTGCAAGAAAGTGAATATATTTTTCCTAAACTTCATGCGTTCAACGTCGATAACAATCTTTATTACAATTAAGGATTTAGTGATGAGTCTCTGATAAACTCATCTTCAATATAACAACAGGAACATAGTTGGCTCGTAAAAAGGATTTTACGGTAAAACGAGAAAAAAAACCGTAATCATCATTCAGAAAAGAGAGCTTTTGTCGAAATGAAAAAAAGCGGTATTGTTGTTATATTGGTCTTTATAATAATTTTTATTACCCAGGGAATTAGTCAGGACTACCCGAGCCAAATCCCCCTTCAGATAGGGGACCGCCCGGCACAATATGTTCTTGGAAGTAATGATGTTCTATTGATTACCGTGAACCTGTGGGGGCATGTTCAAAAACCCGGCATTTATAGTATTCCAAGTACTTTTGGCATTATTGATTTACTTTCTTCAGCCGGGGGACCTTTAAAAACGGCACGATTAAATGACATTCGGATTGTTCGCAAAAAGCAGGAAGTGATAACCGTCAATGTGGAAGAATTTATCAAGACCGGAAACAAAGATTTGCTGGTGCCTTTACAACCGGGTGATGTGATCATTGTCTCCGGGAGCATCTCCGATATTTTTGGACGGATTGTGGGATTTATGAGAGATATTGCTATCATTGTGAACGTTATTCTCCTGGCAACAAGAGTACGATAATCAATATTGAGATACAGTTGGATAATAGTTAATGAAACTAATCTATTTTTTTGGAGAAAGTGATGAGTGGATTGCTTAAAACATGCGGGAGGTCACCCATGTCTAAATGTTACGCTTTTTTTCTAATCCTGCTTCTGGCGCCTTGTCTGCTGTTCGCAGAAGGATTTGGAAGCAACGGATTAATGCACGTGCAAAGTGCTGCCACCCTAAAACCCCAACGGTTGGAATTTCGGACCAACATGAAATTTTTTACCAAGGTGGGGGATTTTTTAGGACAGGCAAAACCCAGTAATTTTTCCGTGGTAAATTATTGGGATGTTCAATCGAACGCATTGCTTACTTACGGTCTGGCTGAGCATTTTGATGCCACGGTTACCAACCGTATTTATCAGGATGTGCATAATCATGATAAGGAGTTTAATAGCCCCGGCGACCTGTTTGTTGATTTGAAAGCCGGCTCTTTTGGATTGTCGAACAATAAGTTTAATGTGGGGGGAATGGCAAAGCTACGGTTTCCTACCGGAGATGTCCATAATTACCCGTTTGAAAAATATACTGCCGGTGCAGTGGAATTTGGCTTTACTTTCCTGTTCTCTTATTTTAAAGATCCCTTTTTACCAAACCGGGATTTGAGCATCCATGCCAACGTGGGCTGGTATAACCATAACGATGCCGGTAAAACCCTGTTTACCCGTACGATATCGGATACTGTTGTTCAGGAATTTAAAGCACAGAATAATGCCACGGCGGTTCCCTGGGGGTTGGGCGTCAGTTATCCCACGGAACTATTCGATTTAAATTTGGAATTATGGGGTAATCATTTTATTAACAAGCCGGACTCCTTTGCCTTTAGCCGGGAAAATTTTGTTTACATCACTCCATCAATAAAATTTAAACCCCAATGGTGGATTAATTTTACCCTTGGCTTGGATATCCGGGTTTCGAGTGATAAAGATGAATCCACTAAGGCCGTCTCTTTTGTCGGACATAATCTGGATTTGCCCAATTATCCTTCCTGGAAATTAGCCCTGGGCATGAATGTGGTTCTAAACGCCGGGGCCGAAAAGATCCAGGGTGGTATTGGGAAAAAGGCTGACATCCGCAAACGAGTGAATTTTTACGAACGTCTCTTGCAAGAAAAAGAAAATACCCGTTCCATTGAAGAAGAACTTCGACGTTTGAAAAGAGAACGGGAACAAGCAGAAAAAGAACTGGAAGAACTCCGCCAATTATTGGAAGAAGAAGGCAAGTAAAAAAATTGTCAAGCAACATCTGCAATGCTTGAAAAAATCCCTCACTTAGTGAATAGTGGGGGATTTTTTTCTTTGGGAAAAATCATTCCAACCTTAATTTTGAATATTTCGCATAGTTGCTGTTCACAGTCGCACCGAATGGAATTATCGATTGGTTCTCTTTCTAAAAATGTTATATTTCAATTCGTTGTTAAAATTGATTACTCTCAATTTTATGAGGCATTACAATGTTAGATAAAAAAATCATTGACTTGCTAATCGATACCCGAAAACAAGCCCTGGCGATTTATTCAAATTTTCACGTGGCAGCGGTTCTGGTTAGTGAAGATAATAAATTTGTAACCGGATTTAATATCGAGAGCAGTTCCTACGGATTAACGATTTGTGCGGAACGGGTGGCATTGTTCAAAGCACTTTCCGAAGGGATTCGTCAGTTCTCACGGATTTACATAATGGGAGATGGCAAATCTTTTTGCCCTCCCTGCGGTGCCTGTCGGCAGGTGCTACTGGATTTCGCTCCCGAAATAAACGTAATACTGGTTACGGATACAGGCGAGTCTCAAAAGTATACTTTAAAAGAATTACTGCCTCATGCCTTTGATGAGCATTTTTTGAAGGACTCAAAAAAGAAATAAAAGTTGTAACGATTCAACCACAGAGTTTTCAGAAAAGAAATTCAAGGAGAAAGATGGAAATAAGGCAATCACTTCTGCAAAATTTCTTGTTATCCCGTTGTTTTGATAAATTTTTTCATATTCTCAATAACCTCTGTGCTCTCTATGGCAAGACAACTGAATAGGTACTAAAAATTGAGACATGCAATTTTCCTGTTTAAGAGGGTGCTAATAATCAAACAATCAATTGAATTAACAGACATTTTTGAAGAGGCGTGTGAATGAGCAAGAAACCGAAAACTGCAATTACTCCGACCCGGCAGGAAGATTATCCCGAGTGGTATCAGCAGGTGATTCGGGCAGCGGAACTGGCGGAATTATCCCCGGTTCGCGGGTGCATGGTGATTAAGCCCTGGGGATACAGCCTGTGGGAAAACATTCAGCACTATTTAGATGGGATGTTCAAAGCGACCGGTCATCAAAATGCTTATTTCCCGCTCTTTATTCCCATGAGCTACCTGGAAAAAGAGGCGAAGCATGTGGAAGGGTTTGCCAAAGAGTGTGCTGTGGTAACCCACCATCGTCTGGAAGCGGATGAAGAGGGTGGGTTAAAGCCGGCAGGGCCGCTGGAGGAGCCGCTGGTGGTCAGACCGACTTCGGAAACCATCATCGGTGAAATGTTTGCCCGCTGGATTCAATCCTACCGGGATTTGCCACTCCTCATTAACCAGTGGGCAAATGTGGTTCGCTGGGAGCTCCGCACCCGAATGTTCCTGCGGACAACCGAATTCCTCTGGCAGGAGGGTCATACGGCACACGCCACAAAAGAAGAAGCCATGGAAGAAACCCGGCAGATGCTGGATATCTATGCCGACTTTGCGGAAAATTATATGGCAATGCCGGTTATTAAAGGCGAAAAAACGGAAAGCGAGCGGTTCCCCGGTGCCGTTTCCACTTTTTGCATTGAGGCAATGATGCAGGATCGCAAAGCATTGCAATCCGGCACCTCCCATTTCCTGGGGCAAAATTTTTCGAAGGCGTCCGATATAAAGTTTTTGAATAGCAATGGCGTTGAGGAATTTGCCTGGACTACCTCCTGGGGCGTTTCCACCCGGTTAATCGGGGCATTGATTATGACCCACGGTGATGACGATGGTTTGGTGCTGCCGCCCAAATTAGCCCCAGCTCATGTTGTGATCCTGCCTATCATCCATGAGGATGCTTCCCGGGCGGATGTTCTGAATTATTGCCATGAAATTGCCCGGGAGTTGCAAGAACTCACGTTTGCCGGGAGAAAGGTGGTTGTGGAGATCGATACCCGGGAGGGACGGGGCGGTGCTAAATTCTGGTCCTGGGTTAAGAAAGGTGTTCCGGTTCGGTTAGAAGTTGGGAAAAGAGAAGTTGAAGCCCAAAACGTTTCCCTGGGGCGTCGCGACAGGGAACATCGGGAACGCCAGACCTTGTCAAGAAATGAACTGGTGCACTCCCTGGTAAGCATTCTGGATGATATTCAGTCCGCTCTTTTTCAACGGGCACTGGCTTTCCGGGATGAGCACCTGGTCAAAATCGATACCCTATCGGATTTTGAGGCGTTTTTTACCCCCCA
Organism: uncultured Calditrichaceae bacterium; assembly: GCA_964471235.1. Taxonomy (GTDB): domain Bacteria; phylum Calditrichota; class Calditrichia; order RBG-13-44-9; family J075; genus CAYYGL01. Next base: position 7,095 of record CAYYGL010000027.1, on the reverse strand, counting down.
AAACCCGGAGAAACCGGAAATTCACGGCGGGTTTGCCTTATGCCACTGGAACGGAGACCCCCGGGTTGAGGAACAAATCAAGAATAAATATGGTGTAACTATTCGATGCATCCCCTTTGACGTGGACTCGGAAGAAGGCGCCTGCATTGTCACCGGGGAACCCAGTAAGCAAAGAGTCGTCTTTGCCAAAGCCTATTAAGTTGAACTTATAGTAATCAGAAGGAATAATCCAATATGTATGTTCGTCCCAGTTTTGGTATGATAACGCCGGCAATTAAAAATTTGATTCTGGCGAATGTCGCGGTTTTTTTAATGCAAATCCTTTTTCCCCAGTTGGTCAATGCCTGGGTGTTTGGCGTGGTACCCTCCCAAATTTTGAACAATTTTTTTATCTGGCAGCCGGTTACTTACATGTTTCTCCATTCCCCAACCGGCTTCGGGCATATTTTCTTTAACATGTTTGCTCTCTGGATGTTCGGAACGGAACTGGAAAGAACCTGGGGAACCAAAGAATTCCTTCGCTACTATTTTCTGACCGGCGTAATTGCCGGGGTCTCGATCTTCTTATGGAATCTTTTCTCCGGGGTAAATGTACCGACCATCGGCGCTTCCGGGGCGATTTTCGGAATTCTGATCGCTTTTGCCCTGTTTTTCCCCGATCGCTATATCTATCTGTGGTTTCTTTTGCCCATTAAGGCAAAATATTTTGTTTTGTTTTTTGGTCTACTGGAATTCTTAATGCTCCCCTCTTCCGATGGTATCTCTCACATCGGTCATCTGGGCGGTATGGTCGCCGGATTCTTCTATCTGCGGCATTACTATCGGCACTGGGGGATCGGACAGGATTTTTTCCGGAATTTCTTCAAAAAAAAAGACCTTTTTTAGATAAATACGAAGAAACAGAAGTTGAAAAACGAGCCCGGTATCAAAAAATCCTGGATGATTTGTTAGATAAGATTAATCAGTACGGATATGAGAGTTTATCCCCTCATGAAAAAAAGATGTTGAAAAAAGCCTCTGAGTATTTAAAGCGAGAGGAAAATGGGGGAAATCAATAGAACCGCAGGAAAGAAGATAGAAAGAGATGCAAATTATCCCGGGTAATTCAGAACCGGAAACACTGTAAATATATCCTAAACTCTCCTGCGGTTTCCCGGGGGAATAGAGTTGATCAAAAAAGCCTGGCGCTTAAAAAGAACCAGGCTTTTTCATGGAAATAGTTTAATCTCACCTATTCTTTTACATCGATATTCTTGTTAACCTCGTAAAAACCAAGTTCGTTTTTATTTTTCATTTTAATCTTGATAAGAGAACCTTCCGAATGCTGCCCTTTCAAAATTTCATCTGCCAGCGGGTCCTCAATATACTTCTGGATAGCGCGTTTTAGGGGGCGGGCACCCAGAACCGGATCAAAGCCCCGGTCAACCAGGAACTCTTTGGCACCTTCGGTCAGTTCCAGGGTGATGTTATGTTCTAATAGTCGGGTTGCCATTTCATCCACCAGCAGATCCACAATTTTCATGACTTCTTTTTTATCCAGTTTGCGGAAGAAAATGAGTTCATCCAGCCGGTTCAGGAATTCCGGATTGAACAACCGCTTCATTTCCATCTCAATCTTCTCTTTCATCACATTGTGCTCTTCATCATCTTTCCCCTGGGTAAATCCGATGGTCACATTCTTTTTGATTTCCCGGGTTCCGACATTGCTGGTTAAGATGAGAATGGTGTTACGAAAATCCACCCGCCTGCCGAGGCTGTCGGTTAATTGACCTTCGTCCAGCACTTGCAGTAAAATGTTGAAAACATCCGGGTGTGCTTTTTCAATTTCATCAAACAGAATGACGGAATAAGGATGACGCCGCACCTTTTCGGTTAACTGACCACCTTCTTCATAGCCAACATATCCCGGGGGGGAACCGACCAACCGGGATACGGAAAATTTTTCCATGTATTCGGACATATCAATTCGAATCAAAGCATCCTTCCGTTCGAACAGGTATTCTGCCAGTACTTTGGCTAAATATGTCTTCCCGACGCCGGTGGGTCCCAAAAACATGAACGAGCCGATGGGTCGATTGGGGTCTTTTAACCCGGCGCGGGTTCGGCGAATCGCCTTGGTGATAGTTTGAATTGCTTTATCCTGACCGATCACTCTCCCCCTTAAATTCTCTTCCATGTGCAGCAATTTTTCCGATTCACTCTGGGCGACCCGTTGAACCGGTATGCCGGTCATCATCGATACCACTTCCGCGATATCTTCTTCGCCCACGGTCGCAATCTGATTTTCTTCTTCTCGTTCCCACTTGTTGCGTTCAAACACCAACTCTTCCTGAAGCCGCCGTTCCACATCCCGTAGCTTGGCAGCCCGTTCAAAATCCTGCTGTTTGGCATACTGTTCTTTTTCCTGGCGGATTTTCTCAATTCGTTGCTCCAGTTCCAGAATTTCTTTGGGCACCACAATGCTGGAGATGTGAACCCGGGAACCGGTTTCATCCAGCACATCAATGGCTTTGTCAGGAAAAAATTTGTCGGTGATATAGCGTTCACATAACCGAATGGTGGCGAGTAGCGCCTCATCGGTATAGCGAACCCGGTGATGCTCTTCGTATTTGGATTTGATGAACCGTAAAATTTCCAGGGTTTCTTCCGGGGTGGTGGGTTCGATCATGACTTTCTGGAAACGCCTTTCCAGCGCTCCGTCTTTTTCAATATACATGCGGTATTCATCAAGGGTGGTGGCGCCGATGCATTGCAGTTCTCCGCGCGCCAACGCCGGCTTGAACATATTGGAGGCATCCAGCGAACCGGAAGCGCCGCCGGCGCCCACAATGGTATGTAACTCATCAATAAATAAAATCACATTGTCTGCTTTTTCCAACTCGCTCATGATGGCTTTCATTCGTTCTTCAAACTGCCCCCGATATTTGGTCCCGGCAACAATGCTTCCCATATCCAATGCCACAATGCGTTTGTTATGAAGCACCCGGGGGACCTTTTTACTGATAATCCGGAGTGCCAGCCCCTCGGCAATGGCGGTTTTGCCAACTCCCGGTTCCCCTATTAATACCGGGTTATTCTTTTTCCGCCGACTGAGTATTTGTGCCACACGTTCAATAATTTGATCCCGTCCGATAATCGGGTCCAACTTCCACTGCATGGCTAATTGCGTTAAATCTCTGCCAAAATGATCCAGCGCCGGGGTCTTTACTTTCTGAGATGGTTGGGATGAATACGACATGGATGGTTTACCCTCTAATATGTTTTTAAGTTCATTATATACCACATTATAATCCACACTAAAGCTCATTAACACTTGGGCTGCCAACCCCTCTTTCTCTTTAAGGAGGGAAAGCAATAAATGTTCCGTGCCGATAATGTCCGATTTGAAATTTTTCGCTTCCAGGTAGGTTATCTTTAAAACCTTCTCAGCCCGTTTGGAGAGAGGCAGGTTGCCCAGGGTCATCATCCCGCCTGCGGGACCGGACGCTTCCTCCAGACGCTGTTTGAGTTTCTCTAAATCCAGATTGAGATTTTTTAGAATTTTTACCGCAATTCCTTCCCCTTCTTTAAGAATCCCCAGCAACAGATGCTCTGTGCCGATATAATCATGCCCCAGCCGCATTGCTTCTTCTTTGGAAAAGCGGATCACTTTCTGAACCCGGTTGGTAAAATTGTTCCTCTGCGAAAAGCCCAGCATAATATTGGTTACCTCGTTGTGTAAAATTTTACTTTCTTTACAATTGAATATAATTTATATATTCTTCTCAATCAAGTTACATTATCGTATTTGACAGATCATAATGTAAATTAAAAACTGGATTTTGAGATGCTCCTCCATTCGGAACCAAAGGTAAAATGTTTTAAGGGCTTATCAGAAGCCGGATTAGTTAAAATTTGCCAGAAATTGGTTATCGTTAATCTGCAAAAAATGAAAGCCACATCTCATCATTTCTTTCAACCATCTCTCTCCCCCAACCATCCGGAGATGATGCTATTGAATGTACGGATAAATAGAATGTTCCCCAAAAGTAAATTGTGGGCGAGGGAAATGAACAGATGAAAATGAAATTTTCGGCGAACGGGTAATTTATGAATATCACCAAGACTATCTTCCAGGCTATCTGGTTTCTTGTTCTCTTATCTCTAATTATCGCCCTTTTTTTCCGTATACAAAAAGGAGAACTTGCCGAGAAGAGTTTCGGGAATTTTGCTATTCCTTCTCTAAAGGATACGGTACTGATACAGATAGACCATAATGCGGTTATCCAAATCAAGGCTGGTTCTGAAAAAGACTTGCTCATCGGCTTTGGGTATGTCAACGCAGCCCGGAAACTGGTTTACCTGGAATTGCTGCGACGGGCAGCCAGCGGAAATCTCTCCGAAATATTCGGTAAGGAAGCCATTCCATTCGATATTTATTTCAGAACTTTGGCGTTGGATTCTTTAAGTGAAAATCTATACCAACACATCTCCCCCGAAAGTAAAAATTGGCTGGAATGGTACTGCACAGGGATGAACGAATTCATTGAATCTCACTCGGGGAAAATGCCCTACGAGTTCGATTATTTTCACTTCCAGCCCCATAAGTGGCGCCCTCGGGATATTTTGTTGCTACAGCGATTCTATAGCTGGCATTTTATCAATCGTTGGCGGGAAGATTATCTTATCACCCGCCTAAAACAAGCTCTACCTTCTAAATTATTTACAGAGGTCGCTTCCATCACCCGGGGAAGGAAACCACTCGATGTTGGAGATGAAGCTCCCGAAATGGCGGTATTGTCAAAAATGTGGGAGATAGATCATCAGTTTCAGGAATGGTTTTGGGGAGGCGCGGTTTATCTCTATGGTTGGGGATTTGTCTCGAATAAGGAGCGCTCTTTATTGGGGCATCCTGTTTTAATCAATGCCTTACCCGGCGAAGAGTTGTTTCCCGGGGGAGTGATGGGGGTTCGCCTGAAATGTCCGGGTTTTGAAGGAATGGGCTTTACCCTGCCAGGCATTCCCGGCATCATCAGAGGACGGAATAATCATCTTGCCTGGGGAATTGTTTATATGAATGATATGGATGACACTGAATTTTTATTTACCGATCGTCAATCACTCCTAACCCCCGGCTCTAAACGATTAACGATTTCTCAACAGAAAATTGCTACCGGCAAAACGTTCCTTCCATTAAAGGTTCTGCGAATTGAGAATAATCCCGTCCTGAATTCGTTATTATCTAAAGATTCACTTGCAACCTTGATTTCCCTAAAATGGGCCGGCTGGCGCTGGAATGATGATGTATTGGGGTATCAGCAATTGCTTAAAGCACAGAATAGAGTAGAATTTCAACAGGCAATTCGTCATTTTGGGGTGCCGGCAGCGAAATTTTTGTATGCCGATCGAAAGGGGAATATTGCCGTAGAGGTGGTTGATGTCGAGAAACGCAAGGGAGTATCTTCAATCCCGCAAAACAAAAAAACGTCATTTTCTCCATCCGGAAACAATTTTAAGGAGCCGCTTTCCCATATCTCCAATCCGGATACCGGAGCGATTTTGGTTTTACCCTGGTCTTTGTCAGACAAGAACTCTGCAGAAAAGGGATTGTTCCACATTACCTCATATCTGGAACAACAGTTACCGGATTTTTATTCCATTCAAGAAGCTACTCCCAGGGGGGATGGCGGGAGAGTGATTGTCAAAAGCAGCCTTCCGCTCACTCATTCCCTGGTGACGGAATGGCTTAATTTACTTCGAGTGAATGCCCTTGAAAAAGATATTCCCGAAACCCCAGATATTGTTGAAGTATTACGACAATGGGACAGCACCATCCCCGCGAACAGCATTGGGGCAACTGTTGCTGTGGTCTGGCAGTACTTTATGGAGGAGACAATTTTTAGAAATCATCTGTCGCAAACTTTATTTCAACAACTTTCTTCAAATCCCCCCCTGATGCAGCGCTTATTTTACAACATTTTGTTTCTTCCGGGAAGTGGGGAATGGTTTGACAATCCCCGGACTCCGGAAAAAGAAACGTTACAGGATGATGTGAATCGGAGTTTTTTGAAAACAATCCGATTCCTTCGTCAAAACCTTGGTAAAGCGGTTTATTTATGGGAATGGAGGAGGCTTCAAAAATATAAAGGGCAGGGGGAGTCTGGCAGTGGGGTTTTGTCAAGGGTGTTTTCAATAAAGAAGGTGACTGACAACCGCGTATTTACCTGGTATTATTCCGGATATTTTTTCGATGGAATAACAAGAACCTTTTCTCTGAATAACCAACTTCTGGTATTTATTGAGAATTGGCAGTTGAATGGAGAGGATTTGTCAACCTTGCCATACAATGCCTTTCCCATGAGAAGTGAGAACGCTTCAATGACTCAGGATTTAATAACTTCGTCGAAAGAGGATCGCCAAGCGATTGTTAAAAACCCGGTTGGAACCATTGTTTTATATCCTGCCGAAGATTAGCTACATTACCGTTTGGAGTTTGGATAAAAAACTGTAACTATTCAGCCGGGCATACAGCTGAATAGTTACAAGAAATGTAACTTTTAGTCCCCAAAAAGGGAACAAATACGTTCAAAATTTTGATTAAAAAATAAAAAAGCTATTGACATTTGTTGTAGATGAAGTTACTTTTGTTGCCGCCTAAAATGAGGGCGGATTTTTTATGTAAGCGTTCTTTGACATGAATAGGCCTTATATCATCCAGAGAAGATAATCTGGTGAGTAGGGGTAGAGAGACGAGGAATGACCCAGAAGTTAGAGCGTAGAAAGATTCCACAACGGAGAGTTTGATCCTGGCTCAGGACGAACGCTGGCGGCGTGCCTAACACATGCAAGCCAGGGGGAAAGTCATTTTCGGATGGCGAGTATACCGGCGGACGGGTGAGTAACGCGTAGGCAACCTGCCCCCATGTTCGGGATAACACCTGGAAACGGGTGCTAATACCGGATGTGGTCATTTTCACGCCTGTGGAGATGATTAAAGCTGGTGCAAGCTAGCGCATGGGGATGGGCCTGCGTCTCATTAGCTAGTTGGTGAGGTAGGGGCTCACCAAGGCGACGATGGGTAGCTGGTCTGAGAGGATGGTCAGCCACACTGGGACT
>CAYYGL010000026.1:0-35040 GCA_964471235.1 uncultured Calditrichaceae bacterium | reverse complement strand
GGGGACTCGAACCCCCACGGGCCTACGCCCACTAGACCCTGAACCTAGCGCGTCTGCCAATTCCGCCACCTCGGCGTTTTCTCTATTAGCGGGCTAAATTTAAGGGGTGGAAAAAGCATAATCAAGCAAATTTGTTAATGACCGTTCCCTTCTCTCACGAATTTTCAATTTGCCATATTGTCATCGCCGTATTCATCATCTCCCCCGCAAAAGAAGCCGCCTGAAAATACCTTCAAAGACGGCTTCAAATTGAGGATATTCTTGAGAAGATTCGCTTTCCCTAACCTTTTAAATACTTCTTAAGCATATTTTCAAACATCTCATAATTTCCTATTCCCTCAACATCTTCTACAATCTCTCCCTTTTGATTAATCAAAAAAGAGCGGGGAATTGCCGGAATATTACCGAATGCATTAACCGCATCGGCAGTACCCCACAACACGGGGTAATCGATGCCAAAATGCTCAACCATTTTGTGTACCTGAGGTTCTTTGGAACTGAGAACGATTCCCAGAACTTCGAAATCTTTATCAAAATATGCCTTTCGAAGTTTCACCAGATCGGGAATTTCATGCACGCAAGGCGGGCACCAGGTTGCCCAGAAATTCACCAATACGACCTTGCCCCGATAATCGGACAACGATACTTCTGTTCCGTCAAGAGACTGCAACGTGAATTCCGGTTTTTTGGCAGTGCTGTCTTTATTATTATCGTTGGACCTGGCATCAAGAGCACTGATGATAACGAATCCCGCCAAAAGCAAAAATATGAAACCGGCAAGAATTGCTTTTCTCATTAGCTGACTCCTTTGATTAATTGAATCGATATTTTCTCCGGCTACTATTTACAAGAGAACATAAATTAGATGTCGTTTGTCATGTAAAGATACAGAATTAAGGTTCCATTGTGTCATGCGTTTTGCCTATCTGATCCCCCCTGTTTGGATGCTATCGGCATCCCTTTACCGCTGTACCAGCGAATCTCCCTGACCGCTTTTTTTGAGCACTTGTTGTAATGTGTTAACAAACTCATCTGCCTTGACATAGCTCACCACCCGCATCCCGGGAATCTCCTTCCCATCCGGCCCCAGAAAAACAATCGTCGGCACTCCCTTGATGTGATATTGTTTCTGAAGCTGTTGCACCTCCGTACTCTGGGAGCGGGTCAGGTCGGCTTTTAACATCATAAATTTTCGGGAAAGCTCAATCACCCGATGATCTGAGAACGTGAATTTATCCAACTCCTTACAGGGGATGCACCAATTCGCAAAAAAATCAATCATTACCGGCATCTGCTTTTCCTGGGCTTGCTGAAGTTTTACGGGGGAATAAGGCTGCCATAGGATGATATTATTGGCAACGGTTTCTCCGCCACTGGTTGTGAACGTTTGCAGCCGATAATCCACATATCCTTCCACGCTGCTAACCCAGAAAAATGCCCCGGCAAAAAGAAATGCAATTCCCACCAAATTTTTCAGTATCGGGAAGGCTTTACCGCTTCCTTCGGTCGGATCGATCCACGCCAGGTATATTCCAGCGATAATAGCCGTGATACCTAACAGGGTGTAATACCATAGGATATTGGTGAATAGCGACTCCAGGAAGTAGAATGCCATCCCCACCAGTACAAAACCGAAGATTTTCCGCACCCAGACCATCCAGGCGCCGGAACGGGGGATGCGGTTTAAAGAGCCACTAAACATCGCCAGAAAAATGAAAGGCGTTCCCAACCCCATTGCCAGTACAAAGAACATCAGAAACCCCAGTACCGGATCGCCCTTTTTTCCCACATAAGTAAGAAGCCCCAGCACAAAAGGTCCGATGCAGGGAGCAGCGATAATGCCCACGGTTAATCCCATAAACAAAGTTCCCAGGTATCCCTGTTTGCTCTGCCCGGCAAAATTTGCCAGGGCCGCCGGCACCTGAATTTCATACAATCCGAACATACTCAATGCCAGGGTGATCATCACCAGGGCAATAAAACCCAGCACAAAGGGATTCTGCAGCCAGGCGCCCAGAATGCTGCCGGTCAATGCGGCTGCCACTCCCAGGATGGAGTAAGTCACCGACATCCCCAATACGTAAATAATACTCATCACAAACAAATTGCCTTTTTTCTCTCCGGCTTGACCGCCAAAGTAGCTAAGGGTAATCGGTATCAGAGGGTATACACAAGGGGTGAGATTTAACAACAGACCGGCAACAAAAATTCCCAGGAATGCCAGAAAGTACCCTTTGCTTTTTATATTTTCCGCTATTTCGTTTTCTCCCTCAACCCCGGTTGAAGAAGGGGGAGGAACACGTTCGCCAAAAATCGATTGGTTTACGGGAACAACGGACTCATTGGCTGCCGCCACCGGTAATGTAGCCATAAAATCCTGATCCTGCGGCGGCAGGCAGGTGGCATCGTTGCACGCCTGGTAGGTTATGGTTCCCCGAATGGTGAGAGTAGATGCGGTGTATGAGGCAGGTATTGTTAACGAACTCATCACATAAACCGTTCCCTGGTATACCTGGAGCGGCGTGTCGGAAAACTCAAAGGTATGTTCTTCGGCTTCGGGAAATCCCAATTTTCCGAATGAAACACCTTCAATGGATTTAAATGTTATCTGGGTGGGAATGAGGAAATCTTCCGGCGGGGTGTTGGAATTGATATGCCAGGGTGCAGGTATTGTCAGTTCAATGGCAATCGGTGTGGAACTGCCCGGTTTAAGCTTATCGGTCGAACTAACCACCCGTACATCGACAATTTTCTGCTGAGGCTGACCGACCCCTACTGTCGTCAGCAACAGAATGAACAAACCGAAATAACGTGTAATGGATTTCTTCATTTTGATTTCCATGTTTTACCGGTTTTCCTTTTTAAAGCGGGGTTTATTTAAGAGGAAACTCTACCCTGCTTAATTCATCCCAACGTGTTCTCGTTGGGATACATTTCTCACCTCGTCGCGGCGGGGCTAAGTCGCCCGTCACAACGCGATCCCGTTGGGATGAAGCGGTTCCTACAGGAAAAGAAATATGGATTCAATTTTTCTCGAAAAAACTTAGCTTTTTAACTCAACGATAGATAAATTTTTGAAATTTAGATTTATCAACACCTTGCGCTCTTCCACCCGTCCGGGCAGGGGAATGAATAATCCAGGCTCCCCCCGAAGGCGAAAGACCCTAATTTAATGCAACGAAAGACAAATTCAAGGATTTAATTTCCTCAGACCGATCGGGGTTCCCCCGGTTTTCCAGGCTGAATCCAATAGATATACGTGGATAATGTCACAGGAATTTCACGAGAGGGTAAATTTTTGAATAATGTTTTTCCCCCGGGGATAAATTCCCCCATTTCGGTTGCACCGTTCCCCATCCCTTCCTATATTTGCCGCCCCTTATGAAAAATCAGGAAGGAATACCAATTATGTTAAGCGGAAAAGAAAAGCGGGCTTTACGCGCCCGGGCAAACCAGCTAAAAGCAGAGTTATGGATTGGCAGAGAGGGAATCTCAGCAGGCACGATAACTGCGCTGCAGAACTCCTTTCATACAAAAGACCTGGTGAAAATAAAATTACAGGATAATTGCCCCCAGGATAAGAAAACCGTAGCAGAAGAACTTTGTCAAGCAGTGGATGCCCAATTGGTGCAGATTCTTGGAAATACCATTTTGCTTTTTCGTCCTCTCCCGGAGGAAGGCGAGTGAGCCGCTAAAGCATTGTTGTTAGTGGTAAAGAGGGGAATGGTTAGATGAATGATGTTGTTCACGTTTGCCGACCGTCAATCGGATATCGGTAATCGCCAATGGCGCCCTCACCACAGGAAAATTTCCCGGCTAAGAGATGCAAGCATCCCGGGGAATGCTGAACAATCCTGGAGAACCGCTACAGGGGAGATGCTCTCCTCGGGGTTGGCAGTATATTTGGATCAAAATTTTCTTTCCGCCTTGTAAACCTCATCTGAACGCGATACATTCTAAAGCTCTTATGAATGAAAAGTCATTGGAACCTAAACCGGAGGTCTTGTAATGCGAATCATTGTCATGCAGCTTTGTTTTTTATTTGTCCTGGCCAGCGTGATGTGGGCAGGGAGCGCTCCCGAGCAATTTTTCCCATATCCGCACCAGAAGTATACCTTACCAAACGGATTAAAAGTCATTATGATCCCCATTCAAGGTAGTGGATTAGTGGCTTATTATTCGGTGGTACGAACCGGCAGCCGGGATGAATGGGAACCCGGCAAAAGCGGCTTTGCCCACTTTTTCGAGCACATGATGTTCCGGGGTACCAAAAAATATCCCAGCGAAAAGTATAATGAACTGGTGACCAAAATGGGCGCGGATGCCAACGCCTATACCACAGATGACTACACCTGTTATTACATGGTGGTGCCGGGAGAGAACCTGGAGCAAGTGATCGACCTGGAAAGCGACCGTTTTCAAAATCTGGCTTATGAAGAAAGCGCTTTTCGCACCGAAGCCGGGGCGGTTTATGGCGAATACCGGAAGAATCGCACCAGCCCCTGGTCCATTGCCGAAGAAGAGATGATGAACCTGGCATTTACCCGCCATACCTACAAACACACGACCATCGGTTTCGAGGCTGATATCAGAAACATGCCTAACATGTATGATTACAGTAAAAGCTTTTTCAACCGCTATTACCGACCGGATAATGTGGTCTTGCTGGTTGTTGGCGATTTTAATGTAAACCAAACCAAGAAATGGATTGCCCAATACTATGGTAATTGGAAAAAAGGATACACTCCGCCCAAAATTAAGCCGGAACCTCCCCAGGGCAAAGAGCGGCAGAAAGTCGTACATTACCCGGGTCGTACCCTCCCCATTATCTGGATTGCTTACAAAGGGGCAGCTTTTAACCCCACCGAAAAAATGGTGGTTTCCGCATACTTGCTGGGGAACCTGGCATTCGGAGAAAACAGTGAGATTTACAAAAAACTGGTCATCCGGGAACAAAAGGTGCAATTCATTTCCCCGGAATTCGGCTTTAACCGTGATCCCAAATTATACAACATTTACACCATGGTGAAAGATGAAAATGATATCCCTTACGTGATGAGCGAAATTGATAAGACTGTTAAAGCGTTTCAGACGAACCTGGTGGATAACCAGCAATTGGAGAATATCAAGAAGCGGTTGCGCTATAGCTTTTTAATGAATTTAGATACTCCGGACCATATTGCTTCACGCCTGGCGAGAATTGTTGCCTTAACCGGGGATATTGAAGCGGTAAATCAACTCTATTCCACCATGGATAAGATTACCCCGGAGGACATCCGGGCTGCGGCTCAGCAATTTTTGCAAAAAAAGAAACGAACCGTTATCACAGTTAAGGGAGAAAAGTAATGAAAAGACTATCATTTTTTATCGGGATATTACTCATGGCGTTCATGATTCAAAGTTGCCAGCAGCAAAAGCAATCTCACCTCGTTTTGTTACCGGTGAAGGAGGATCCCACAATTTCGTTTCGGATTTTATTTACCGTCGGTTCCCAGAATGATCCCGCCGGCAAAGAAGGGCTGGCGGCATTAACCGCTTCCCTATTGACCAAAGAAGCCACTCAGAAACATTCTTACGAACAAATTCTGGAATTGCTCTATCCGATGGCTGCCTCTGTCTCTTCCCAGGTCGATAAGGAAATGACCGTTATCTATGGCAGAACCCATAAAGACAATTTGAACGATTACTACTCCCTTCTAAAAGAAATATTACTGGAGCCGAAATTCGATGAAGCAGATTTTAAACGAGTAAAAGACGATTTTCTAAACTATGTGCAGCGTACCATCCGCTATGCACAGGATGAAGAATTGGGCAAAGAAGTGCTCTCCGAATTCATCTTCGAAGGCACGCCGTATGAACATCTGGAAGAAGGTCATGTGAGCAGCCTGGAGAGTATTACCCTAAATGATGTAAAGCAGTTCTATAAAGAACATTACACCCGGGCAAATCTTCTCATCGGTCTTGGCGGCGGCTTTGACGATTCCTTTGCCCGGCAGGTGGAGCAGGATTTCCAGGTGCTGCCGGTAGGAAAAAAGGAAACTCCTGCCGTTAAGGTAAAGCCGATTGATGGCATGCAGGTGAAGATAGTGGAAAAAGATGCGAACGCCACGGCCATAAGTTTTGGGTATCCGATAGATGTTCTGCGGGGCAGCCGTGATTTTTATGCCCTGGCAATTGCTACTTCCTGGTTAGGAGAGCATCGCAATGCTGCTTCCCACCTGTACCAGGTAATCCGGGAAGCCCGGGGGCTGAATTACGGGGATTATGCGTATATCGAACATTTCCCCCGGGGATATGCCCGCCAGTTCCCCCCGCCCAACGTGGCTCGCCATCATCAGATTTTCCAGATATGGATTCGCCCGGTGCCCAATGATGCCCGCTTGTTTGCCTTCCGTGCCGCCCTGCGCGAATTGCAGAAAATCGTGGACAATGGTTTAAGTAAAAAGGATTTTGAACTCACCCGACAGTTCCTCAAAAACTACATTCTCCACTACGCTCCCACTACGATGATGAAATTGGGCTATGCCCTGGATGACAAATTTTACGGCATCACAGAAGGGCACTGGAAGCTGTACCGGAAAATGTTGGATGAACTGACAGTAGATGACGTCAATGCTGCTATCCGTAAATACTGGCAGTATCAAAATATCAAAGCGGTCTTCATTACCAATGAGGCGGAAGAGTTAAAATCGGCACTGGTGAACAATACCCCCAGCCTGATAACGTATCGTTCCTCGAAACCGGCGGCCATCCTTGCCGAAGACCGGGAGATCGCCAAATACCCGCTCCATGTTGCTCCGGAACATGTCTCAATTGTGAAAGTGGATAAAGTGTTTCAATAGCTGACCATCCCCCATTACTTTTATAGCCAGAAATGCCGGTTCAAACGGGGAAATTTCCCTGCGGCAACCGGCATTTCTGTTTTTCACCCCATTGAACATCCGGGCAGGACTATTTGTAGCCGATTTTCCACTGTTTCAAGAGTAGAATCGGACTGTACCATGGGGCGGCAAAACGTACGGTATCCCAATCTTCGGAGGATTTTGTGAATAGCGCCTGCCTGTCCTACATCCAACAATTTGGGCGCATGACAAATTGCATGTTAGAAGATTCCTCCAACGGAGCCACTTCGTGGCGGCATTCGCCGGAATGACATAAAAAGCAGCACCCTGGCTGTCATTCCTGCCCCGACGGGGGGCGTTGCTCCGAATGCCACGAAGTGACCCCGCCACAACGTGGTGACGTCGTCATTGGGGCAGGAATCCCCTACTCTTTTTTGATTTGTGCAATTTGCCATGCACCCCAACAATTTTGACTGAAGTATTTGAAATAACCGGCGATAATACATGCAAAGGCAATAGGATTTAGTAGCGGATGGTTCATTAACATCTTTTCTGTCTAAGGATAGACGGGAGTATCAACAAGGAGGTTTTTCCATGTATTTCTGTAAATCCAAAAAACACGTCTGGTCAAACAAAGAAGATGCCGAAAAATGCTGCAACGGCTACAAGCGTGTTCTGGTGGTACGAAACATCAACGATGAGGCACTTCCCGAGGATGCCAAAGCGGTCAAGATTGACCCGGAAACCGGTATGCAATGGGGACGCATTTGGGTGAAGGAAGAAGCCGCCGAACATTCGTTCTGAAAGGGATTCCGAACATCACACCGGATAATACCTCTCACACCAGGTTTTTGTTTTTGAAATTCGAAGTGAGGGGGCATCCTGACATTCTCCGGCTGCCATCCGTATCCGTTTAACGGACAAGGAGGCTGCATAACGCCGTCTTTCCCGAGAGCGGTTGAGTATGTTTTCGGCGACGGTCTCGTTGGAAAATGTTACTCCCCTGTCTTACAGGTTACTCGCCAAAAGAATATCCAGGGTAAATTTGGAAAATTGAAATCAGGTAGCACGCCGTAAAAAAATGAGCAGAAACCGTTTTGCTGTCTTGTGGTTTTGTCGTATCATTTACCCGGTGCCGTATACCCTTTGGGCTGCCTGAATCTGTACCATTCATCACCAAACTGCCGGAGTTTGTTATGAGAAGGATCGTTGTTTCTCTTCTGCCAATCTTTTTTATCCATCTGACAAGCCTTTCCGCAAGCCCACAAGGAGGCTCCGGGAGGTTATCGACTATCCCGGAAAAAACCCGGGGAATGAAGCGCCATTCCGGTTTTTTTAATTTTTATTGGGATGAAGCAGCCGGTAAGATCTGGTTGGAGATAGATGCGTTTGAGCGGGAATTTCTATACGTGACCTCGCTGCCGGCCGGGGTCGGTTCCAACGACATCGGGCTTGACCGGGGGCAGTTGGGTAAATCACGGGTGGTAAAATTTGTACGAATGGGACCACGGGTCCTGCTCATTCAACCCAATTATTCATATCGTGCGGAGTCTGACAACCCCGATGAAGTAAGAGCCGCGACAGAAGCATTTGCCAGCTCAACGCTCTGGGGATTTACCATTGCTGCCGAGGATTCCGGGCGGGTGTTGATTGATGCCAGTGATTTTTTTCTGAGTGACCAGCATGGCATTGTTCAAAGATTACAGGAAACCGGGCAGGGAACCTACCGGCTGGAGGCTTCCCGCTCTGCCTTTTATTTGCCCCGGACCAAAAATTTTCCCAAAAACAGTGAAATAGAGGTGGTGCTCACATTCGTTAGTGCCAATCCCGGTCCCTGGGTACGGAAAGTTGTACCAACGCCTTCCGCCATCACCGTGCGGGAGCATCACTCTTTTATACAACTGCCGGATACCGGATACAAACCGCGACGGTTTGATCCCCGGGCAGGCTTTTTTGACCTCAGTTACCTGAATTTTGCGGCTTCCTTACAAGAACCCCTTCAACAGCAATTCATTACCCGCCACCGGCTGAAGAAAAAAAATCCTGCCGCTTCCATGAGTGAACCGGTGAAGCCTATCATCTACTTCGTGGATAACGCAGCACCGGAACCGATTCGCTCCGCATTGATGGAAGGCGCTTCCTGGTGGAATGAAGCCTTTGAAGCGGCGGGGTTTAAAAATGCCTTCCAGGTGAAAGTTCTGCCGGATGATGCGGACCCAATGGATGTTCGTTATAATGTGATTCAGTGGGTGCACCGCTCTACCCGGGGATGGTCGTACGGCGGCAGTGTGTATGATCCGCGTACCGGGGAAATTATGAAGGGGCATATCACCCTGGGCTCCCTGCGGGTGCGCCAGGATTACCTGATTGCCGAAGGGTTGTTGGCACCTTATAAAAATGAAAGCGACATTCCCCCGGCACTTCAGGAGTTTGCCCTGGCAAGATTGCGGCAACTGGCAGCCCATGAGGTGGGGCATACCCTGGGACTGGCGCACAACTTTGCCGCCAGTGTGCATGACCGCGCCTCCGTGATGGATTATCCCCATCCATTGGTAAAAATTGTAGATGGGGATTCGCTGGACGTCAGTGATGCCTATGCCGTGGGCATCGGCGAATGGGATAAACTGGCAATCCGGTACGGGTACAGCGAATTTCCCAATACCGAAGCGGAACAGGCGGGGTTACGGCAAATTATTGATGAAGGCATACAGCATGGGTTCATTTTTATTTCCGATCCCGATGCCCGCCCCCCCGGCGGTGCTCATCCCCTGGCGCACCTGTGGGATAACGGCACCGATGCCGCAAAAGAACTGGCGCATGTAATGGCAGTGCGCTCAATCGCCCTGAAGCGGTTTTCGGAACGGAATATCCCGGTCGGCACGCCATTGGCAAAATTGGAAGAGGTTCTGGTACCGATTTACTTCTTTCACCGTTACCAGGCTGAAGCGGCAGTAAAACTGATCGGTGGTTTGTTTTACCCGTATGCCCTCCGGGGCGATAACCAACCGGAGCCAACTATCGTTTCACCGGCAGCGCAGCGAGCGGCATTGCAGGAGTTGTTGGCGACCCTCCGCCCTGCTTCCCTGATGTTGCCGGAGAAGCTGTTGAACACCATTCCCCCGCGCGCTTACGGGATGAGCCGCAACCGGGAAGTGTTTAACATCCGCACCGGTGTGACCTTTGACGCACTTTCCGCAGCAGAAGCCGCCACCGGGTTAACCTTGCGACTGTTGTTCAATCCCCAGCGGGCAGCCCGCCTCGTTGAATATCATGCCCGTAACGCCCAATATCCCGGTCTTGAGGAACTGATTGACCGGGTAATAGCAGCTACCTGGAAAGCCGACCGGCAGGAAGGTTATGCGGGTGAGGTACAACGAACCGTTAACCAGGTAGCACTGTATTACCTGATGCAACTGGCAAAAAGCGATCGGTCATCTTCACAAACCAGGGCACTGGCATTGGTAAAATTATGGGATTTACAAAAGTGGCTGGAAAAGCGGCTGAAAAAAGAAAAGGAAGGTGCCTGGCGTGCCCATTTTTACCAGGGACTGCAATCGATTAAGGGGTTTCTGGAGAACCCGGTGGAAATTACCCTGCCAACGCCTCTGGAAGCACCGGCAGGGTCCCCAATTGGGTTGGATTGACGATGGGGTTTAAAAAGATACCCTCAATTTCACAAATCCTCACTGACTACTGAATAGAAGATCAATATCCGCCGGGCATGCCCTTGGGCATGTTTTCCGGCATGTTCCGGAAGGGGCTGGCTTCTTTTTGCAAACCGGAGGGTAACGTGAACATGCTGGCATCCAGGTTCTGTTTTTTGATTTCAACCAACTCCGTTACCGTCTCTACCTGACCATCTTCATAAGTGACTGTTTTTACCGGCACTCCCTCCAAACCGCCTTCTTCTTCTTCAGCACCACCGAAAGTAAAACCGAAACCACCTGTTTTTTTATGCTTTAAAGTGAGGGATTCAAAATAGTTCGTTAACTCATCCATGGTTGACATGTCATCCTTGCTAATGCCCAGTTTTTTCCAGTCGGTTGTCCAGACATCACTTATTTTTTCATCACCCCGTTTCCCTTCATACTGATCGCAAATCCATTGCTGCATCTTGACGCCGCTGGCAACTTTCGTATAAACGGTTTTCATCTCTTTTTCCTTGCCCATCATCCCGGACATATATTTCTCCATCATCTTGCGCTGGGCAGGAGGAATGTTTTTCATCTGCTCTTCCATCATTTTCATCTGTTGGTCAATCATGGCGTTCATTTTTTCCAAATCCTGCCGGGTAATTTCCATATAAGTCCCTTTTTTAGTGTTTACCAGCCAGAGCACCTCTTTGCCCCGGTTAAAAATCACCAAATCCGGTCCCATCCCTTCGCTGCCTTCCATTCGAAACCCATTTTTGTCAAACACATATTTCATGGTGATGGTGGTCCCCATCGTTTTGGATTCTACTCGATTCACCACCACCACACCGGCAAAAAGATTCGATACTCCGAAGAGCGCCAACATAGCCATAAGCATGACAAATTTTAAAATTTTCATCCCTTTCTCCTTTTTTTGATGATTTACAAGTTCCTTTAACATTATTGATGCGTAATAGGGTGGATGTTTTTTCGTTACCATTTGCTTCCGTAATTTACCGTTAACGTTACGACGGTGTCTGATTCATTTCAAGGGAAAATTCATTTCAGACGGTTCACTATTTTTCCCTCAAAAGTTTCAGTACCAATTTGAAAGTAGTTTTTTCCCCGTAAATGATGCTGGCATTGCGAAAAATTTTCCCGGTGATCATCAAATTGAGGATGATGGACAGAACCAGTACTCCCCAGGAGATATAATAATCAATAAGAGGCGGCTGCCCGAGGGGGGTTCGCAGAATCATAAATACCGGTGATAGAAAAGGGATATAAGAAAGAATTCGAATCAGTAGCGCATCGGGCGTGCGAAGGACAAAAATTGCCAGAACAAGCGGTAAAAATGACATGACTCGCATATACAGACGGAGTTTTTGAGCATCCTGTGGGGAAGAAGAGAGGGCACCCACACCGGTAAACAGGGAAGCAAAAAACAAATAGCCGAGAATGAAATAGAGAACAAATAACCCGGCATTTTTCAATGTCAAAAAACCAATGTCTCGTGCCGGTATCACATTGCCTGCCATCAACAACATGGTTAATATCAACCAGATAAAGATCTCAATTAATCCCACAGCTCCCAGTCCCACAATTTTTCCGGAAATTATCTGAAACGGGTTCACATAAGATAAAAACCAGTGCAACAACTTGTTGGTCTTTTCCGAGATGATGGCGGCGAAGAGAAATCCGCTGGTACTAAAAATGCTGATAAACAAAAACAACACCGCGACGATCGGCGCCAGGTAAGTCACCATGAACTTGAATTCCCGTTTTTCCGTTCCTTCCGAAATGATTTCATGAATCCGGATCGGTTTCAGCAATTCCTGAATTTGACTGATCGTAATGCCTTCCTCCTTCATTCGTTGTTCGACCAACATGACCTGCAATGCCTGCTTCAGAGGTTGGATGCGCAAAAAATTTATGGGTTGGGACGCATGGAAAGTGATCACTCCGTTGCGGAATAAATCTTCATCCAAAATAATGTAACCCTCTATTTCTTTGGCGGTCAACAAACTATCCGCTTTGTGGAGTACCGCCTGCCGGACCAGGGAATCGGTTTTGGCTTTCATTCGGGTATATTCAATTTCTGCCAGGTCTTTTTGCTCCCGGGTGGCTAACAACTGTTCGTAGGATTGGGCAAGTAAATTTCTCCTGGTACGGGAATCCGGACGTTGAAAGATGTAGCGGCGACGTTCTTTGATCTTATTGTACGCTTCGTTTAAACTATCCAATTGGTCTTTCAGCTGTTCTAACTCAACAAATTCGCTTTGCATGCGAGCTGAGGTATCCGGGGTAATCAACACCAACAGCATATTGTTGCTATTGCTTAAGCTGTCGGTGAGATGTTCGGTCAGGGTCTGGAAATAGGATGTGGAGTCAAACTCCACAAAGCCGATTTGCGATTGCTTGGGGGAAGCTCCCTGGAAGTATATGGAAGGAATTAACACCACCCCGGTCATCAACAAAGGGGATAAAAAAACCACCAGCCAAAAGTTGCGGGATTTCAGGTGACGAATCAATTCCCAACCGATGATGATCAATATTCGTCTCATAACGCTGCCTGTCGGTATTGTTGAACAGCATCTGTATAAATATCTTTTAACCCCGGGCGCTTTATCTCAATCCGGGAAATATTGACTGTGCGGATGATCTCATCCAATACCTTCTGGGGGGATACGGCTTTGTCGATAAATAATTGCGCGACTTGTTTCTTCTGAATCATCTTCTGCACCCCGTTGATTTGTTTCAGCGGTTGTAGATTATCCTCTCCTTCCACCTCAATCAGGTTGTGTTTAAATTTTTCCAGCATGTCGTCTACTCTCCCTTTCATCAGCGTTTCCCCCTGGTGAAGCAAGGTGATCTCGTCGCAAAGTAATTCCGCTTCCTCAATCTGCCCGGTGGCTAAAATGATCGTCTTACCGTCCTCCCGAAGTCTCTGCACCATTTTTCGGATCAGGGTTTGATTTTCCGCTACCATATTGTGGAACGGCTCGTCGAGGATGATCAAATCGGGATTATGAATAAGGGTGATCATCAATTCCACTTTTTGCTGAACCTCTTCCGGTAACTTTTGCACAGGCGTTTCCATCTGTTCGATCAGGTTAAATCGGTCCATTAAGCGCACAGCCTCAACCTGGGCTTTTTTGCGGGGCAAATTTTTCAACCTGGCAAAATAAACCAAAATCTCATTCAGTGTATATTGTTGATAGACCCCTCGTTCTTCCGGCAAGTACCCGGTGGCGTCCAGAATTTTGTGGCTCAGAACATTATCATCAAAGGAGATGTACCCCTCATCAGGTTTCACAATTCCCAACAGCATCCGGAGGATGGTAGTTTTCCCCGCCCGGGAATCTCCGATAATTCCAGTGATAAATCCTGCCCGGGCTTCAAATGAAAAATTTGCCACCACTAACTTATCATCAAAACTTTTGCTGATATGCTCTGCTTTTACATGCATCGTTATTTCATCTCCAGAATTTTGATCTCGTTTTTCCCGGTCAATAATTTCTTCCGGAATGCTTCAACTGATGTTTCGGGTATCTTCACCTGTGAGGTAACCGTTTCACCGAAATGCGAATCCGTCACCTTCCCCTCGACGCTGGAGACCACATACTGCACCTGCCGGGTTAATTTATAGGGGTATTCAACGGTAAACTGCCGATAGTGAATGAGCGGAATAATGTCCGCCTGGCGGATGGTTTCTTCTGCGCAGGTGCTATAAGCTTGAATCAATCCGCCGACCCCTAATTTAACGCCCCCAAAATAACGGGTAACCACCAGCACACTCTCTCTTAGGTGATATTTATCTATCATTGCCAGGATTGGCTTCCCGGCAGTATTTGCAGGCTCGCCATCATCATAATAACGGAAAGTATCGGCATCAATTCGGTAAGCATAACAATTATGAGTGGCGTCATGGAACTCTGATTTTATCTCGGCGATGAACTGTTCGGCGGTTGCCCGATCGGATGCCGGTGAAAGTGAGCCAATGAAGAGGGAACGTTTTACTTTGATTTTGATCCGCACTCTTCCGGCAGCTGTATGGTATTGGTGCGTGTTCATCATCTGTTTTCGAAAGTGCCGAAAAATATAAACCGAATTGTAATTTTTGTCAAGCAGTTACCAAATTGCTTTGAAAAAAAACATCTCTCAATGAGATCGAGACAGGGATGAAGAGCTGTTAACAGATGTTTCTACCCGGGGGAAAATCAAAATCGACGGCAACCACAATCCCAATGGTTCTATACCCCTCACCGAATTTTGGTCATTCCGACTTTTTCGGTGTTTTTTCGGAAAATGCCGAAATCTCATCATCGGCATTCTTCCATGGTAGGAGATTCTCCAAGGGAGTCTATGACCGGTATTTTCAGCGTATTACCGTACTCATCTGAAACGAACCTCACCCATCCCCACCCCAATCCCGTTTTGGGGGCGGGAGAGGTTGGGTGAAATGGAACAACAACCACTGAACCATGAATACAAACGAATGAAATACAAAACATCAAATTTGCAGCGAAAGCAGAATCGTTACAATTCTTTAAACTCCTGGTAGATTTTTTCTTCGGAAACTGATATATTGTTTCACCTCAATGGAGGAATGCACCGCATCTATCTTGACACTGTCATCTAATCCATAAGGAGAGTTTTCCATGTTGTATCGAATCGGTTCAGCACTGTTGTTTCTTTTCGTTACCCTGTCGTGCACTCAATTGAGTGACAACGTGGCATTTCAAGAGATGAGGCGGTTGGAATATTCCCGGCAGGTGGATCAGCAAAAATTTATTGGCTGGCTGCATAACAAAAACCCTCAAATCCGTTTGAGAGCCACTGAGGTGTTAGGGCGAATTCAGGATTCCACCATCCTGCCGGTATTGGCGAACCGCTTAACGGATGAGGATATTCGGGTACGGGCAGCGGCAGCGGTTGCCCTGGGTCAACTGCACACCACCCGGGCGGAGAGCTACCTGATGGATGCTCTGAAGCTGGAAACAGAAAATGTGGTGCGCAGCAAGCTGGTGGAGGCACTGGGGAAATGCGGCACCGAAAAATCTTTTCTGACCCTGAGAGATTTTTTACAAAGCAGCTATCCGGAATATCAAAAGCAATCGGCGATTGCCCACGGGCTGCTGGCACGCCGGGGGATTTTACCGCCGGGCAGTAATGTGGAAACCCTGGGGAAGGTGATGCGCACCACCCACGACCCGGATGTTGCCTGGCGCTGTGCTTACGCCCTGTACCGAATCGGCAATGTCTGGTCGCTCCCGGATTTATCCGCCGAATTGGAAGACTCGATTCCCATGGCAAAATTTTTCGCCCTGCGCGGCATCGACCTCATCCTTTCCCGAATGGAGACAGACCAATTTAAACAGTTTGCGAAACAGAACCGCTCCGACAAATACCTGAAAGATTTACTGAAGCTGAAAAGGTCTCGTTCGCTTCGGAAATCCATTATCGCCTGTTTGCAGGATTC
Organism: uncultured Calditrichaceae bacterium; assembly: GCA_964471235.1. Classification (GTDB taxonomy): domain Bacteria; phylum Calditrichota; class Calditrichia; order RBG-13-44-9; family J075; genus CAYYGL01. The sequence goes on along the minus strand of CAYYGL010000026.1, from coordinate 19,084 downwards.
TGCCTGGTATGTTCGCCTGGCTTCCCTGGAATTGATGAGCGGGATGGAAGATGAGATATTCCAAAAAGAAATTGTTAAAATGTTGGATGATCCCCATCCCCAGGTGCAAATCGCTGCCATTCGTGCTCTCGGGAGTTATAAAAATTGGTATACCCGGCGGGAGCTGCGGCGGGTTTATAAAGATGCTGATGATTGGCACATTCAGGGGGAAGCGCTTGCAGTGCTGGCGTTGATCCAGCCGGGAGAAGCGCTGCAGCATGTAAAAGAGGATTTACTCCCCAAACCCTGGCCGGAGAATTATTATGCCATCCCGACCTTACAGAATATCGAAACCACCGATCCCAAACATCCGGTTCGCCAAACCGACGATGCCACTCGTTTATTGATGAAGCTGGCGGATGGGAAAAACATTGCCCAGACCACGTTTGCGCTGGATGTGTTAACCAATCGCCGCAAGCCGCCGGTGGTTGATTTTTTTATTGATAAGCTGAAAAGCGGCGATATGGCGGTGGCAACCATTGTTTCCACCTATTTTGCCAGTCCCAACGGTCCCCGACCGGAAGAAGCGGTGCCCACCTTGATTCACGTGTATCGCACTTTTACCGCTCCCCGGGACCTGGAAGCCATGCAGGAAATTCTGGTGGCAATTGACAGCATTGGCAGCGACCAGGCTGTTCCTTTTTTGAAAGAAGAGCTAAACAATCCCTATCCCTCAATCCATGAAGCTGCCCGGCGTGCCATCATCAACATCACTGGCGATAATAGTATCACCATCCCGGTGACGACTCATGCGTATTCCACCAAGTGGGATTTTCCGCCGGTCAGTCCCGATTCCCTCTACCAGGTAACATTTTTTACCACCCGGGGGAGTTTTACCATTCAACTGAATCCTGAGGAAGCCCCGGTGAATGTGGCGAACATTATCTCATTGGTAAAGCGAAATTTTTACGACAACATTTATTTTCACCGGGTCGTGCCAGGATTTGTTGTGCAGACCGGCGATCCGCGCGGCGACGGTTGGGGAGGTTCCGGCTATTCCGTCCCTTGCGAATACAGCGACCTGTTTTACGACCGCGGGGTGGTCGGTATTGCCCATGCCGGAAAAGACACCGGCAGCAGCCAGTTCTTTGTTACCCATACTCCGCAGCCTCACCTGAACGGCAAGTATACGGTGATCGGCAGGGTTGTGGAAGGAATGGGGGTGATAGACCGCCTGCTGATGTTTGATAAAATTTTAAAAACCCAATTGACTGTGAGAGCGAATTCTCCGCTGGCCGGAGCGTCCCCAACCCCGTAGTCCGTCTTTCCGGAAAAATAAGCAATTGGGGCAATATCATTGTCGATGTCCCGAAAAATCGGTAACTTGGATACATTAAGATTTTTGCCATTCACTTAATTGTGGCAAACATACAAATCAAACCCGGAGGTAGACGTATGGGCAGGTATCAATTTATTCTCGGCATTCTGGTAACACTGCTTTTCGCCTGGGTGCTACCCACCACAGCCCAGGAGATGGTGAAAGAATCTTCCACCGGAAAGAAGTTTCCGGCAGAAGTATCGTTTACTTACAATGACAGCACCTACAACCTCAGCATTACCGGGGTAACGGTACGCAAGAATTTTTTTTTCAAAGTGTATGGTGTGGCGCATTATATGGAATCGCCCGGTACCATGAGCAAAGAAGAGGCCTTTAAGGCGGCATTAAGCGACGGTAAAGCCAAGCAGATTACGATGGATTTTGCCCGGGGAGTGGGTTCCGGTAAAATCCAGGGGGCTTATCGGGAGGGATTTAAGAAAAACGCCAGCAAGGAAGAGATGCAGGAAATCCAGCAGTATGTGGACCAATTTGTCGGCTACTTTGATAAGGATGTGAAAGAAAATGAGCAATATATTCTGCGCTGGGTACCGGGTGGCACGATCCTTACCATTGTTCAGGGAGAGGAGAAACCGGCGATTACCAACGCCACCTTTGCCCGGGTGCTGTGGTCCATCTGGCTGGGCGACCATTCCATTGTGAAGCGGGAGAAATTGATCGAGCGGATAGTGGCGAAATAATCCCAACAGGTTTACATCGTCACTCGTTACCTGGAGCATACCGGTAACGAGTGACGAGTAATGGTCTGCAAAAAATTCTTCTTAGAGGGTGTTTGGAAAGTATTGGAAAACACTGTCATTCCGGTTTTTTCCGGCGTTTTTTCGGAAAAAACCGGTCATAGACTCCGTTGGAGAATTTCCCTCCTCAAAAAGGGAATTCCCGTAAACCAGAGTCTTACACCGCTATCCTTCTTTGCTTCAACCGGAATGACAAGAACTTCTCAAGCACCCTCCTGGTAAGAATAACTTAGATAAGTACCTGCCATAGGCCTGAGTAGGTGCTCCTTTCATTATCTACAGCCCCAATTTATCCGCAATTCCCTGCATGGCACCAATCACCGTTTCGATATGTTCGTCAAAATCCACTCCCAATTCTTCGGCGCCTTTGCGGATGTCCTCCCGGCTGACCTGGGCGGCAAAACTCTTGTCCTTTAATTTTTTCTTCACCGATTTTACTTTTACGTCTGCCAGCTTCCGGCTGGGGCGCACATACGCCACTGCGGTAATCATCCCACATAACTCATCCACCGCAAAAAGCGCCTTTGCCATCCGGGTGTGGCGGGGCACACCGGTATGCTCGGCATGACCTAAAATCGCTTCTATCCATTCTTCCGGATAGCCCTTCTCCCGCAGAATCTCCGCCCCCCGAAACGGATGGTCTTCCAACGAGGGATATCTCTCATAATCGAAATCATGCAATAACCCCACAATTCCCCAGGTCTCTTCGTCTTCTCCGAATTTCCGGGCGTAAGCGCGCATGGCGGCTTCTACCGACAGGGCATGATTAATGAGCCCCGGTTTCTGCGTATATTCCGTTAACAATTGATATGCCTGTTCTCGGGTAATCATTGGCGCTCCATTGTTTTGAGTTCCGGTTTGTGTTAATTTCAAATGTTTTCAGGTAAAAAGTCAAACATTTGCCGGATGTCCGGCAAAATCGAACAAAACTTATTGCGGAAAATGATGAAATCAAAATATAAATCCACTCAAACGCCTCATCCTTCCCACCGGGTGGTGATTGTTGGCGGTGGATTCGGTGGATTATATGCTGCCCGTATGCTGGGCAACAAGCCGGTGGAGGTCACCCTGATCGACCGGCGGAATTTCCATCTCTTTCAACCGCTGTTATACCAGATTGCCACCGGGGGGCTTTCCCCGGGGGATATTGCCTCCCCGCTTCGGGCGGTGCTGCGCCGCTATAAACATATCAGAGTCATTAAAGGAAAAGTGATCGATATTGATCCTGGAACACAACAGGTTATCACGGAAGAAGATGCCATTCCTTATGACACGCTCATTATTGCCGCCGGGGTTCGGCATCATTATTTCGGGCATCCGGAATGGGAACGCATTGCCCCGGGCTTAAAGGAGGTGGAGGATGCCCTGGAAATACGCCGTCGGATTTTCGATGCCTTTGAGAAAGCGGAAAAATGCGATGATCCCCGGCGATGTGAGGCGCTTCTTACCTTCATCATCATCGGAGGTGGTCCCACCGGGGTGGAATTAGCCGGTGCTTTGGCAGAATTGGCGCACAGCACTTTAAAAAATGATTTTCGCAATATTGATCCCACCCGGGCGAAAATTATCCTGCTGGAAGGCAGCGACCGGATATTGCCGGCGTTCTCCCCCAAACTCTCCGGGAAGGCTGTCGAATCCCTGAAAAAGTTAGGGGTTTCCGTTCGTACCAATGCCCTGGTGACGGACATACAACCGGGAAGGGTTTATGTGAGCCGGGGAGGTCGTCGGGACGTGATAGAAGCAGAGACCGTTTTATGGGCTGCCGGGGTGCAGGTGAATCCCCTGGCAGAAAAAATCGCAGAAAAGACCGGGGCGGAAACGGACCGAATTGGCAGGATTAAGGTGACGGAATTTTTAACCATTCCCGGATATGACAACATTTTTGTAATTGGCGACATAGCGAATTTCTCTCATCAAACCGGGCAGCCATTGCCGGGCATTGCCCCGGTTGCCATGCAGCAAGGACGCTATGCTGCCCGGGTGATCACATCACGTCTGAGCGGAAAACCGATTCATCCGTTCCGCTATTTCGATAAAGGAAGCCTGGCAGTTATCGGAAGGAATGCTGCGATAGCCCAATTTAAACGAGGGAAGTTATGGGGATGGTTTGCCTGGCTGATCTGGGTGTTTGTGCATATCGCCTATCTGATTGAATTCGACAACAAATTGCTGGTGTTGTTCCAGTGGGCGTATAATTATGTTACCAAAAAACGGGGCGCCCGGTTAATTACCATGGAAGAAGACCCCTGATTTATAATCTTCCCCGGAAGTCTTTATTGAATGCCACGGGTTTTCATCGTAGAAAAACCAATTTCTCCCAAACCGCTCCGAGAGGGGTGCAGAATTGGATAAAATAGATATCGGAAGCAATCTGGCGACCGTCCCGGGCATTGCCCGACCAACTCACCCGGTACTCCCCCGGTGGATGTACTTCGTTCTTTACCACAGCTATCTGCTCCCCCCGGGTGTTCAGTATTTCAATTTTTACCGGCATCTGTTTCTCCACCCGGTAAGAAACCTCAATATCCCGCTTTAACGGCTGAGAATTGTGCACTGCAAGAATTTTAAGATGTCCCCGGGAAACCGGGCCTGTTCCAAACACCCTGTCCGGTGGAGTGATACGAAATTTTTGCGAATGCAAGGGCAGGCTCAGACGTAAATGCAAATCGGCAAATTTCCAGTTATGATGAGCATCATTACAGAGGATCAAGGACGTTGCCCGATTCTCAATGCCGTGAAGGGCAAAGACGGTCATCAGGTGGATTGCCCGGTCGCGGTTCCCCTGGAAGCCGTCAAAGGCTGCCGAGGTGATATAAAAATGGATCGATTGTACTTTCGCCTTTTCCTGGGGCGGGAGTTGTTCCAACAGATTCAGAGTGTTGTATGATAGCAGATAGTCAATGTCATATTTTTTGTGGCGCGGTCTGCGAAAAGCCGGGGCAAACATGTCATCATTGCGCACCCAGAGGGGATCATCGAAAGTGGTAAAATTCAAGCGTGGGTCATTCAGGTTATGGAACATGTGGCTGCCATCGTAGCAGCCCACGGAACCGAACAACTCCGGGTGTTTAACCGCCAGCATCACCGCGGTAAAGCCGCCCAGGGAAAAACCATCCGCCCCGCGATGCTCCCGATCGGCGATGGTACGATACGTCGCATCAATATGGGGGATGAGATCGTAAACCAGGTAGTCTTCAAATCTGCCGCTTCCCACCCCGGGGTGCTTTTGCACTGCCCGGGGATTCAGAAAATTTACGCCCAGACCCTGAACCTCACCGTCATCAGAGGTTGAACTCACCCCTACAATCAGCATTTTCCCGATTCTCCGGCGTCGGATTAAATCATCCCCCAGGTGCTGCACCGCTTCCCCGCCCCGGCTATGGTCCTGGTAGGGATTAAACCACTCGTCTTCATGCCCGCGAAACAGGTAAAGCACCGGATAGCGACGACGGCTTTGTTCATACCCCGGCGGAAGATACACATTATAATGTTTTTCAACCCCCAAAATCGGGCTAAAGAACTTCCCTTTCACCACCTTCCCGGAAAGCGGACTTCCAGTGACCCATTTCGTTTGTTGCTCGTCCCTCATTACCCTCTATTCCTGCTCTTGTACCCAAAACCCGGTGAGCGAAAATTTCCGGGATTGCATCCGGTTCTACAGCCCCGATCTGATGCATCCATCCGGGATACTTGCCCTTCTTTGCGATGGGGGTTTCCCCTCGGCTTACCATGATTCGACCGACAGGTTGCCGGTCACTGCTTACGGAATAATGACCGGCTGACCATCACACCGTGACCGGGTGGCGGCTGACTGACGGATTACCGGCTCACGTATCTCTCCACCCACCCCTTTCCCCCTCTACTTTTTCATTCCGGAGAATATACGGCACCGCTTCCAGGAGGTCTGCTGCCACAAAATCGGGTTGCGGGATATTCGGCTTATCTTTGTAAAGCTCATAATGGCGTTTTCCGTTGCCGGTCAGCACCAGGATACTCACCATATTGAGGCGCTTCCCTGCTTCAACATCACTATACTTATCCCCAATCATATAAGATTTTTCCAGATCAATATTATGTTCGGCAGCCGCTTGCAAGAACAAGCCCGGTTCCGGTTTGCGGCAGTTACAATTCCGGCGGTAATGAGGGTCGCCGAAATCCGGGTGATGGGGGCAGTAATAGATGGCGTCAATTTGGGCACCTTCGGCGGCAAACCGGCTGCGCATCGCCCGATGAATCTCCTCGACCCGCTCTTCATCAAAATAGCCGCGGGCAATACCGCTCTGGTTACTTACCACGATCACCTTCAAACCCAACCGATTCAGTATCCGCACGGCTTCGGCTGCCCCGGGGATGGGTTCCAGCCGCTCAACACTGTTCAGGAAATCCACATCCACAATCAGGGTGCCGTCTCTATCCAGAAAAACCGCCGGGGTCGGCTGCCGACCGGGTGTTGTATCCTGCCTGTTCTGCGGCATCAAATCATCATCCTCACAATAAACATTAGCAAAATAGCGCTCAGACTCATAAAAGTACTTCTTTCGGTTCTCATACCGGTTTTCCAATCCGGGGAAAGCGGGTTGTTTAAAGATAAGGGTTTCATTCGGGGAATAAAGCGGGGCACAGACGTCCGGTAGCGGATGAATTGCTCACCAAATAATCTGAGCAGTTCAGTTTCTTCGGAAAGCACGATTAACTTATATTGAATGCCGAAGTATACCGTTACCACCAGCAATAAATAGGGCGTCCAGAGGTTGGCGGCAATAGTCGCCCCGAGATAGATGAAGATATTTGCCAGGTAGACGGGATTGCGAACAAAACGGAACGGACCCTCGGTAACCAGTCGGCTTGCCAGTATTTCCGCTTGGCGTGCCGGGCGCCCTAAATAAGACATTGCCCACAACCGGGCGGCCTCCCCCAGCATCATCAGCCCGGCTCCAGACAAAAACGTATAACCGGTAGGAGATGAATACAGGGCATACAGCAATACAAACGGCAAAGGAGTGATGCCCCGAAATCTAAACAACACACGTCCCAGTTTGATTGCTTGAAGTGACATGGGATTGGAGGTAGCAACTGGCGTATTGATATCGGGAATGGTATGATTTGCCATAATGGTAATTGCCTGTCTCAATCGGGTGATAGGGTTTCGGTGACACATTCTCAAAAAATAAACGGATGAATTGATGCCGCTATGCGTGTTCTGCGAGAATTCCCCGGGGAATTTTGGGCAATTTTTTACAACTTCCAATGTTGCTGCACAATTCGAAGATGTTCCTCTATACTCTCTAAGATCAACTCCGCCACATATAACGCCCGCCTCCCGTCTTCACCGGTCACCGGGGGCAGAGTATCCGTTAAAATGGCGTGGCAAAAGTGTTCCAATTCAAGTCGCAGCGGATTGACATCCTTCTTTTCCAATCTGGCATAACGAATTTCTTTCCGTTTCTCTCCTTTTTCAAATTTCCCGAGGGAGAAAGTCAATCCCGGCTCTGCCAAACGGATATCATCCCCGTTCAGATAATAGACTTCGGCAAAACCTTCCAAAAAATCGACCGAGATATAAGCATTGGGCTGAAAGAACCGCATTTTGCGCATTTTGCGGGTAGAGATGCGGCTGGCGGTCACATTTGCCACACAGCCGTTTTCAAACTGCATTCGGCAATTGGCGATATCTTCGGAGCCGGAAATGATTGATACCCCGCTGGCATCCACACTTTTGATGGGGCTGTTCACAAAGCTTAAAATGAGATCGATGTCGTGAATCATCAAATCGAGCACCACCGCCACTTCGGTGCCCCGGGGATTAAAATTTGCCATCCGATGGGCTTCAATGAACAAGGGATTGATAGGGAGGGATTCCACTGCCAGAATCGCCGGGTTAAAACGCTCGATATGCCCAATCTGAATAAGCCGTTTTCGCTGCGAAGCAATCTCCAATAACTCGTCAGCTTCTGCAAGGGATTCGGTCATTGGCTTTTCAATAAAGACATGTTTATCTGCTAACAATGCCTCCCGGGCATATTGATAATGGGTCGTGGTCGGTGTCACAATGCTCAGGGCTTCCACCCGGGTTAACAATTCCTGAAAATCGGGAAAAACGGTTCCTCCTGCCTCCTCCCCCACCTCCCGGGCGCGAGCAGGGTTGATATCGTATATCCCCACCAGTTCTGCCTGCGGCACCTGCTTTAACTGCAAAGCATGCAGTCTGCCCAGATGCCCGACCCCCACCACCCCAATTTTAACCGTTTCCGATATCATTTATAAATTGGACTCTTGTTCATCAATTAACTCATATTCTTTACGACCATTCAGCGCGCGGAAGACATACACAACCTCCCGATTATCCTGGTGGTAAATCCATTTCATGTAAGGAGTTGGAATCGGATCCAAACTATGGTCATCTATTTTATCCGGTGGTCCGTTGAGGATAAAAATCCGACCGGGATCGGTTTCCCAGCCAAGTTTTCGCCGGGTGCTGAAACGTGCCAGGGTGGAATCCACCCGGCTGTAAAATTCTTTCTTCAGCTCATTGAACGGAGTATCCGGGGTGGGGTCCTGCGTTGCCCAGAATGCCTCCAGTTTCTGCCGTCTTTCCTCATCATTTCCACTGTTAATATCTTTGTAGGTTGCTTCATCCACAATATATCGAAGCGGTTCGATACTTAATTGAAGATCCCACAAGCTGACAGGCTTATCAAACCAGATGATATCAATGGGAATGATTTTCCGGGTAGAATCGTCGCCGAAGTGGTGCATCACTTTTAAACGGTGTTTCCCCTCCTTCAATAAACGGGCAGGGATGATTACCGAAAAGCTTTCCCGATGAGTCGGCTGTGTGAAGACCGTATCTTTACGGAATAATACCTTCCCGGTGATGGAATTCATCATTTCCACGTAGGACGATACTTTTCGGGAGCTGTCTGCCCGCCAGAATTGGATGAACACCCCGATGTCCCGATTGAAATCCCAATGAATTTGTAAAGATGCCGGTTGGAAATCGCCATAGGGGAACGGCACCTGTTTGGGCTGGTCGGGATAGAACAGCAAAGGGGGAGAAAAGAAGATGTCTGTTATTGGCTTTAACGTTAATTTTTGCCGGAATGCAATCCGCTGCTGCCCATTCAAGTCATGATATTTCAACGTGATGTCGTACAATGCCGGGGGAAGGTCCAGGGAATCTATCGTAAAATGAATTTTTTGTTTGTCATTCGTTTCATCAAAATCGGATACGGTAGCAAACGTCTGCCAGATGCGGCTGGTACTTTGCCCTGTTTCATGATTGGTAAAGAGAACTTCAATCTCGGACCCGGCGTTATAGTGATCATTCTCCAGAACAAACTGCAAAAAAGAATAACTGATTTCCACCGGAAGATATACCCGAAACTGCCCGGTTGACATAGCCACCGGGTAGGTACGAAATAGTACCGGAACTTTTTGAGGAAATTTCCCCCTAAAAAACATTTTTTCATAAGTCTCTTGATAGGGTGATTGGGCAAACACCATAATCGAACACAACAGCACACTTAATATGACTTTTCGCATAGAAGCTCCTTTTCAATAACAGCGGAAAATATACTCACAAGTCAACCGGTAAAGCAAGGCATTCAAATGACCACTCGGGGAAGCACCAGGAATTTATGACAAAGAAACGAATGTCGCAAATAACGATCCTGTCAATGGATGGTTCAGTAAGTTTTCCCACACTATTTCATATTAGTCCCTGACCCGGGTTGGGGGATACCTATTCCGCTATCCCAATGCCAACGGCATCCTCACAGGAATATTTTCCCCCTGTATTCGTGAACCTTCCCCCTCATGTTCTGTGATGGGAAATTTTATTTTACGCTTTTCGGTTTAGGTGAAATTATGTATTATTTGTAACTTATCTGGTTTATGGGTTAAATTTTTTGGTTTTCCCGATGACCGTTCCAGGCTGTCTTAACATTCCCGACCCTCACTCTTGGTGTGGGAATCATCCGTTTGATATAACAAGAAAAGTCGGAAGTTGCAGGCAATAAGTTCACCAAACCGAAACAGGGACACTTAGCGACATGGAAAAGCACGAGCAGTTTTCTTCCCGATGGGCACTATTGCTGGCGACCATGGGTATGGCGATTGGTGCCGGGAATATCTGGCGGTTCCCGCGGCTTGCCGGTCAATACGGCGGGGCATTTTTGATTCCCTGGTTAATTTTTCTGCTTCTCTGGTCGGTACCGCTGCTGATGGTGGAATTTTCCCTGGGCAAGCACACTCGTAAGGGACCCATCGGCGCTTTCTCAGCTTACCTGGGGAAAAAATACACCTGGATGGGAGGCTTTGTGGCGCTTTGTACTATGGCGATCATGTTTTACTATTCCGTGGTGACCGGCTGGGCGCTGAAATATTTTGTGGCAGGGATTTCCGGAGAACTTTTACACGTCAATCACCAACAGTTCTGGGAAGCATTCACCTCATCCGGATATGAGCCGCTGGCTTATCATCTGATATCCTTGAGTCTGGCAGCCCTGATCATCTACCAGGGGATTGTCAAAGGAATCGAGAGAGCCAACCGTTTTTTACTGCCGACTTTGTTTGTGTTATTAATAATCGGGGCGGTGCGTTCCTTAACCCTGCCCAATGCTGCCGAAGGGTTAAATTATTTTTTCGGATTTCACGGGCACAGCTTAAGCGACCCGAAGATGTGGCTGGAGGGGTTATCCCAATCCGCCTGGTCAACCGGTGCCGGGTGGGGACTGGTGCTAACCTACTCGGTATATATGAAAGAAAAGGAAGATGTAACGTTAAACGCTTTTATCACCGGATTTGGGAACAACTCCGCTTCTCTGCTGGCAGGATTAGCAGTCATTCCGGCAATCTTTTCTTTGACAGCTTCCATCCCGGAAGCGGAAAAAGCGTTGCAAGCCGGCAACCAGGGATTAAGCTTTGTGGTGGTGCCGCAACTGTTCGGCGCGCTTCCCGGAGCACGCTACCTGGTCTCCATGTTTTTCCTGGCATTGTTTTTTGCCGCTCTTAGTTCCTTAATTTCCATGTTTGAACTCTCCACCCGGGTATTGATGGACTTCGGCTTTTCTCGCCGGCGTGCGTTACCGATTGTTGCCGGTTTAACAGCGGTTCTGGGCGCTCCCTCTGCTTTCTCTATGGATATTTTCAATAATCAGGATTGGGTTTGGGGACTGGGATTGATCATCAGCGGATTTTTCTTTGCCTTTGCCGTTATTAATCAAGGCGCAGAACGCTTCCGGGAACGGTTTTTAGCCGCCGATTACAACAATTTGCGCATCGGAAAGTGGTTTAATTGGACAATTTCCTTTTTAATTCCCATCGAAGCCGCTATCTTATTAGCCTGGTGGCTGTATCAGTCAATCGGCTGGGATAAATCCGGCTGGTGGCACCCGTTTCGCCCGACCAATCTGGGCACCTGTGTATTTCAATGGCTGGTATTGCTCATCTTTCTGCTGTTGGTGAATAATTGGGTTTATCGATTACTCTGGAAACAGGAAACACCCCATGCTTGAGATGACCACCATTATATCAATGATCGTGATCCTGGGAATTACCTGGGGAGGATTTCTTTACTTTGCCAACCGTGCTTACCGGCATGAGCAAAAGGCAGAAAAAAGTGATTAAAGTGAGCGAGATTTCTCCGACTTCCGTTTGATACGCAACATATTGTAGATTTTGGGGAATCGGCTGATAGTAGACGCGCCAAAAGCACCCCCTATCCCTCCCCAGTCAGAGTGAATGACAATTTGCAGATCACAAATGTAAAAACACAACTATGGCAAAACCCGAAATACAATACTATCGTCCGGTGCTGAACCGGGTTCAAAAGGGGCAGATTGATCCGGTTTATGTGATCTTTGGTGAGGAATCCTATCTGATCGATACCTTGATATCGGAAATCGTAAAACAGTTTGTGGGAACAGTTCAAAAAGAGATCAATTATTACATCCGCTATGCTTCGGATACCTCCCCGGAGGAAATATTTTCCCTTGCTGCCGGTTCCGGGTTGTTTTCCGAAAAAAAAGTGATTCTGTACAAGGATATTCAGCAACTTCGGCAGCCCAAAATCACATTGCTCAGCAAACAACTCTCCGCTCCCAATCCGGACATTTGTTTGATCCTGAGTGCCAGAACCCACTCCATCTCCCAGAAAAAATACCAACCGTTAACAAAAAAAGCGACGGTGGTGAGGATCATGCCGTTGCGGAATGCGGAATTACAGCAATTTGTTCGGGAAGAATTTAGTACCTATGGTAAAAAGATTAATGATGAAGCCATTCGCACCTTGATATACTTAGTTGGCGAGCAGGTGTATGAACTAAAGACCGAAATCGCCCAGGTTGCCAATTACTATGTTGATGAAGCGGAGATCAAACCGCAGCATATTGAGCAGATCGCCGGCGCGTATGCGGTTCACGATGTCTTTGAATTAACCCGCGCCATTGCCGGGCACGATCAACCCAAATCATTATACATTTTGCATCAATTGCTGGAAAAGGGCGAAAACCCCATGGTTATCCTCTCCCTGCTGTTCCGGCATTTGACCATTTTGTGGAAAATTCGGGGATATTACGCCAGCGGAGAAAAAAACGATCGGGAAATTCAGACCAAATTAAATTTGTATTCCAAACATTTTGCGGAATACAAAAAGGATTTGCTGAAGTGGCGTTCGGAACACCTGAAAAAAGCCATGGAATTGTTGTCCGAAGCGGACTGGACTTTAAAATCTTCTCAGATGAATCCGGAGATAGTATTAGACCGGTTAATTCTTAAGTTGACTAATTGCGTTGAATTAAATAAATTGGAAATTTGAGAAATAAAATAGGTTAAACTGACATAATTTTATAAGATGAAGAAAAAAGTTGGTCAAGACGATAAAGTAACCGATGAGACGTTAATTGCCCGATTCCAGCAGGGTGATGTTCAGGCATTTGATGTTTTAGTCAGACGCTACAAGGATCAATTGTTGAATTATGTATATCGATTTGTCGGAAACCGGGTTGATGCTGAAGACATTGTTCAAGAGACGTTCCTTCGGGTGTTTAAGAACAAACATTACTACAAGGAAATTGCCAAATTTTCCACATGGGTATATACCATTGCCGGCAACCTTGCCAAAACCGAACTCCGCCGCCGCAAACGGCGCAAGGTATTCAGTGTCAGCAATTTCGTCAATGAAGAGCGGGATTATGACATCCCGGATATGGACCAGACTCCGGAACAAAAGGTGGATGGCAGCCTCAAAGATGATATTATCCAAAAAGCAATTGATAAGTTACCCTCAAAGTTTAAAGAAGTCATCCTTCTCCGGGATGTTCAGGGGTTTTCCTATGAAGAAATCAGTCAGATTCTAAACATTCCACTCGGGACGGTTAAGTCGCGAGTGAACCGAGGGCGATTGAAACTACAAGAAGACTTAAAATTTTTATTGGAAAGTGAACCGAGCAGCAACACATAACCCGAAAGGACGGAGTTTGCCTATGAACGAATGTGACAAACTCAGGTATAGCTATTCCAGCTATATTGACGGAGAATTGGCTCCCGAATCTCGTCGTAGCATCGAGAACCATCTTACCCAATGTCCCGCGTGCAAGGAGACAGTCCTGCGCTTAAGAGCTGTTCAAGAGGTGCTCCATCATTTGCCCCAAATCACCACTTCTCCGGAGTTTGAACAGCAGCTTCACTTGCGGATTCAACGCCATGCCAGGCACCGTTTTTTTAATTTCCCCTTCAAACAAGTAGATTGGAAAGTACCGGCAATCGCCGCAGTAATGGTTGTGTTGTTGGTGGCGGTGGTATTTATTCTTGACATGCCCTCTACCGAGAACAGCATCATAAAACCGCAACAATCCAGTTTAACACCCGGGTTACCCGGGGAGAGTGCTACCGGCACCACGTTAACTCCGGCAGCTCAGCAAATTCAACAGGAAACCGTTCAACCTGCGGCAGCGGTCGCTACCGATGAATCCGACTCCCTTAAAAAACCGACGGACAAGCGCTTTCAAGAGAACATACAACTGGTCAACGATAAGGCATCTCAATAACCTTGCCTAACGCAGTGGAATTTGTCGATTCTCCTTAAATCCACCCCCCTTCGGAATAGTTGGTGGTACGGGGGTTTGGACACGTTTCGGTGTATTTGCCATTCAGGACATCTCGGTAAAATTTTGGGAGGGGAAAATAAACGGTGAGTATTGTTGCCACTTTATTCCCGAAATCGGGAATATGATCATTTGGTTAACCCTCCTAATTTGAAATTCCACAGGCAAATCACACATTATTGTTGTATATTGTGCCTTCAAATTCTGTACTACTCCAAAATTCTATCGTTAGAAGTAAAAATTTTGACTTGTTTACCCGGGACACGAGTATTATGATTAACAGTTAAAGGGAGTGAGGATAAATTTTGAATGACCAGCAACTCAAACGAATGCTTCCGCCGGTTGTTTTATTATTGGTATTATTGATCGGTTTTCTGCCAAATAGTGTTTTTTTCTTCTTTTTAAAAATAATCATTTTTATCGTACTCGCCGGTGGAATCATGTATTTTCTTAAGCGTTCTCCATTGGCTTTGGATGATGAAACCGACAGAATGGAAGAAGCTTCTTTTCAGGAGCCGGTAATTTCCCCCCCTAACAGCACCCTGCTCCTCAATTCGGAAGAAGATATCGAGAGACATTTTAACCTTTTTCTGGAAACTTTTTTACCTCTGGCAAAACAAATACTGGTTGCCAATTCCGTAGTGTTGTTGTTAGTAAACGTCTATAAAAGGAAATTCTACATACGTGCCAAACATACTGACTGGGAAGACTCCTTTACCCGGGAGAGTTTTTTTAATCTCAATGAGGGGTTACCGGGGCTGATTCTGAAAAGCCGAAAACCCCTTTTAGAAAATCATTTACCGGAGAGTGAACATTTGCTCCCCTATTATCAAACTGCCACCAATCCTGTTCGTTCTTTTTTAGGCGTTCCCTTATTTTTTGATGATTACTTAATTGGCATCATGTGTGTGGATTCGGAAGTCGAGCAATCTTTTAGCGATGAAGACCAGAAGATTTTAGAACGCTTATGTGATGTGTTAAGCATCCAACTGGCAAGCAGTAACAAGTTATACGAGTATGAAACCAAAAATTGGACGACTCAATTTCTATCTCAATTTAGCAAACGATTATTAGAGATTCAGCAAACTACCGACCTGTTTCGATTTTTAGGGGATGAGTTACAATCCACTTTTGGAGCGGACCGGGTGGTGATCTCCGGTAGAAAAAATGAGAACGGGGGGAAAGTCCTTTACGTGCAGGGTGCACCGGCATCCTTATCGGTCAACGAGGAATTTCCGGACAATGAAGGCATTGTGGGGTGGGTTTTGCGAAAGAACCAATCTATGCTGGTAGAAGATTTTTCCACTAAGGAAAATTATATTCCCCGGTTTTTGTTAAGTGAAAAACTGGACCAGGAGATGAAATCATTTCTGGCGGTGCCGGTGGCAAGGGAAGACCAGGTTCGTCTGGTAATTGCCCTGGAAAGCAAACAAGCAAATTCCTTTACAGAACAACACAAGAAGATATTGGAAACCATCTCTTACCAGGTGGCGGCGTTCCTGGAAAAGGCAACCATCGTGGAGCAACTGGAATCCCGAAACCTGATTGATCCTGACACGCAACTGGGCAATGCCCGGGCATTTCTCTCGGAGTTAAAAAAAGAAATTTCCCGCTCCCGAGAATTTGATAAGCGTTTCGTTTTGCAACTTTGTAAACTGAACCCCAATCAAGCGGAGTTGGACAATGAACTGAAGAATCAATTATTAAATGAATTTGTTTCTTTTTTGTTGCCAAACCTCCAACCAACAGATTATATTTTTCGGTTTTCGGATATGACCTTTGCGATTATCCGTGTGGAGAAAAAGTTAAAAGAAATCCTCCCGGAAATTCGAAGGGTTTTGGGAGAAATTTCGGAGAAAAAAGCCTGGGCGAATGGATTTGTGGAGGAGCTTTATGTAAATGTCGGGGTGGTACAATTCCCCGAAATGGGCAGTGAGGAACCGCTGTTGCTCGAGAATGCTCAAAACGCCCTGAGAAAATCCGAAGCCAGGGGCTTTAACATTGTCGAGATATATCAAGGTTTGGAATAAATTTAATCTAAAAGGAGTACTGCATTATGGCGAAAAAACAAGATTTTGCGTCCAAAATTGCCAAACAGCAACGCACCGGGGAAATTTGCCCCCAATGTGGCAATGCCTACACATTCCTGAGAAAAGTAGAATCTTATTATTCTGAGGAACGCCAAAGCTGGAAATATGCAACCATGAATCTGAAGGTTTGCCAGTGTAACGAAAAGGAAGTTTATAGCTAAACGGGTCTGTCTTTCACAGCTCAATCAATTGATAAGCGATTTCCCCTTCCGGAGAAATATCCAATAAAACGACCGAAGGTTTTCTGGAATCCCGGGACGAAGTGGCGCTCCCGGGATTTATATATACGACCTTTCCCAATTGTTTGTAGAATGCCTGATGGGTGTGTCCGAAAACAACGATATCCGGTTCAGGACGAATCCTTCCTGCCAGCACCTTTTGATGAAAAACCGCTATGTTTCCGATATCATGAGTGATAAAAATACGCTTGTCTTCAACTTCTATTTGACATCTTAGAGGCAGTGCCTTTAACGAGGCTTCATTATCCATATTCCCCTTTACAGCGATTACCGGCGCAATGGTTCTTAATTGCAATAAAATTTCCTCGCTCCCCACATCGCCTCCATGTAAAACAAGATCGACTCCGTGAAAAACTTTCAAAACAAGGGGGTTCAGGTAATGATGGGTATCCGATATGATCCCTGTTTTCATTATATTCCTTTTGATATTATTTCTCTTTTTCCGTAAATTTAAACATTCCCATGGAAATCAAAAAGCATTGCTGTTAATATGGAGAAGAGACCCAAATTAACCGGTATCAAGTCTGTTTCCCCGGGGCAGCAAGTTGTCACCTTTTGTGTGGTACGGAGCAATGAAATTAAACTCAAGCAAAACGGTGAGCCATATCTATTGCTTGAACTTGGTGATAAAAGCGGACGGCTAAAAGCAAGAATTTGGGAGCATCCCCGGGAGACCTCCACACTGGCGCCAAAAGGAAGTATTGTCAAGATAAAAGCGGTTGTTCAAAAATATAGGGACACCCGGGAATTAAAAATTCTTAAACTTCGCAAGGCAACCCCGGAAGATGGGATTTCTTTAGCAGACCTGTTACCGGCTACCCAAAAAGATGTGGGTCAGTTAAAAGCCCGCTTCAACACCCACCGCCGCTCTATTAAGAATCAATTCCTGAGCATCTTGTTAACCAATCTTTTTGCAGAGCAATCTTTTGCTGAAGCCTATTTTTTATCCCCGGCAGGAAAATTATGGCACCACAACTATCTGAGCGGGCTGGTGGAACATGTGGTATCGATGCTGGATATGTCGGAGGTTCTAAAGCAACATTACCCGGAATTAAGCCTGGATCTATTGAAATGCGGAATTATTTGTCATGATGTGGGCAAAGTGTTTGAATATTCATTAAATGGATTTATTGACCTATCGGACGAAGGAAGGTTGATTGGATATGTAACGATGGGATATGAAATAATCACCCGGAAAATTGACCAAATCGATCAATTCCCGGGAGAATTAAAAAAGCAATTATTGCACCTGATTTTAAGCCACTCCCCACCTGCTTCCACAGGGGCAACGATACAACCAATGACATTGGAGGCAATAGTCTTACAACATTTAATTCAATTGGATGCGTATGCGAATGCCATTTGCCGCATTCGGGAAACCGATATCCTGCCGGGAGAAAAGTGGTCGAAATATATTCCTCTGCTGGACCGATTTATTTATGCACTTCCCATCAGTGATGAGGCTTCTCAAAAAGAGTAGTTGTCAGCAGAAAAAATTTCAAAGATACCCACCAAATCCTTTGAATCGATGGTATTAATGCACATAAAGACTGCGAAAAGTAATCCACCGTTCCACAATATGCCGGAAATTTTTAATCTTAAACGGCTCCACCAGATAATCGACATTGGTGTATTTCTTCAACTTTGCTGCGATTTCGGTTGAATTAAAGTTGGAGATCAAAATTACCGGAATCTTTTCTAACCGGGAATCTTGTTTGATTTTCTCCAATAGACCTAACCCGGAATCCGGTCGTACATTCGCATTCACAATAATTAACGAAGGCTTTAATTCCCGAATCTCCGCAAGGGCTTGTTCTCCCTGATAATTCACATGGATCTTGTAACGATAATCATCCAATAAATCACTGATTAATTTGGCTCGGTCCTTACTGGTTTCGAACACTAACACTCTCACGATATCATTACCTCCTTGGTTGAAAAAGTTTCTATGATTACTTGTGAATTAATCACAGTTGATAATACATTTGGCAGATCTGTTAACAACGACTCAAGATTCGAATCGGTAATAATTACTCGGGTATCCGGGTCGGTTCCTATAATAAGTTTGAAATAGCTTTGATGCTGTTCATCAAAATCTCGTTTCAATTCGATGGTGGTGCGGACTAATGTATTTTCATTTGCCATAAGTCATTGTTCCCCAATTGAATTGGATAGTATTGCAACCCGTATGCCAAACAGAAGAAAGCCCTCAAGTCAATATTTATCAATTGGTTACGGGTAATATCCATATATCCTCATTAATATCAATCTGTTACGCTATAAAACGTTTGAATGATTGCAATATCTGCAATCTGCCCCCTTCCAATAATTGCAAAAAATACAATCAACTCAACCCCATAAAAATCTTATTCTTAAGCATTTTCAAATCGGGCGCATGACAAATTGCATGTTAGAAGATTCCTCCAACGGAGCCACTTCGTGGCGGCATTCCTCCCGCCGCGGCGGGATACAGCCGGAATGACATAAAAAGCAGCCCCCTGGCTGTCATTCCTGCCCCGACGGGGGGCGTTGCTCCGAA
>CAYYGL010000025.1:18043-35308 GCA_964471235.1 uncultured Calditrichaceae bacterium | reverse complement strand
CCCTTCCAGATGTCTCTACCCCAGAATCTGCCGGAAGAAATAGGGCACCACGCCGGGTTTCAGCAGGATGGTCAAAACGGCGCCGGTGAGGGCACCCCACAAATGCCCTTCGTGATCGATAAAGGTGTAGCGGCGTTTTGCCAGGTAATAACTGACCCCGACGAACAGTACTGCAAAAATCCAGGCGCGCATGGGAATGATAAAAAAGATGAGCAGTTTGGCATTGGGATTGAAAAGGATAAAACTGAACAGAATGCCGGATATTGCCCCGGATGCCCCCAGACTGCGAAATTCGGGATCATTGCGCCGCCGGATGGTGGAAATCAGTGCCCCGATAATCAAGGAACCGAAGTAGATGATGAAAAAATCGGCATGCCCCACTACAATTTCCAGCCAGAAGGCAAAGGAGAAAAACACAAACATATTAATTCCCAGGTGGAGGAAATTCACATGCACAAACCCGTGAGTCAACAGCATGTAATATTTTCTCTCATGAATCACCCGGTAGGGATGAAGCAACAGTTCATTCAGCAATACCGGATTTTTACTCAAGGTATAATAGCTGAGGGCTATGGTAACAATAAGAATAATGGTGGAAAGAGGCGCATTGAAAAAGAGTTCGCGTAGGGGCATATCCCTTCCTTCCGTTTATGGGTTGCAGGGTCTCCCGGTTTGATTAACCTCGGAAATCGCAATTCGAAAATCGCAGATCGCAGATTGAGAGTTGCACCAACAGATTGAGGACCGGCGCTTCACGAATTACGCTTTACGGAATTTTGAGCAATCGCCGCTTTTGTCAGCACCTGATGAACCACTTCTGCCGGGTGCAGGGCGGTTCTACCGGTGGTATGGGCAATTTGGTGCCGGCAACTGATTCCCGGGGCAACAATAAACGTCTCCGGGTCAGCTTGGTGAATCGCCGGGACCAGGCGGCGCTCCGCCATGGCGATGGATATCTCATAATGCTCCTTCTCGTAGCCGAAGGAGCCTGCCATCCCACAACAGCCCGAATCTACCACTTCCACTTCATAACCCAGCAGTGAGAACATCGCCTTGCTGGGTTCCGTTCCCACCAGCGCTTTCTGATGGCAATGTCCATGGAAAAGAATTTTCCCGCTCTCGCCGGCAGTGCCAGGCGTATCCCCTGTTTCAAAATGACGGGTTAAAAATTCCTCCCACATAAAGGTATTCTCCGCAACTGCCCGGGCATCCGGGTTATCTGGCAGCAGGTAAAGGTATTCATCCCGCATACTCAGGATACAACTCGGCTCCAATCCCACCACCGGGATGCCAGCCGTTACAAAAGGCATCAAACGGCTCACCGTATCCCGGGCTGCCTGCCGGGCATCTTCCACCAGTCCTTTGGAGATCATCGGACGCCCGCAGCAATAATGGCCGGGCAGCAACACCTCATACCCCAATGCCTCCAACACTTCCAAAGCGGCAATGGCAATATGGGGGTCGTTATACGTATTAAAAGTATCGTTAAACAACACCACCTGTTTTCTACCCGTGTTTATTCCCGGCTGCCGACGATGCTTTTTAAACCACTGGGTGAACGATTCCCGGGCAAACGGGGGCAGCTTGCGTCGTTTGCTGATTCCGAGCAGGGCATCCAAAAACAGGGCAGAGACGGGATTGCCCAGTTTCCAGTTGACAAACGGTGCCCATCTGCCGCTGGCGAAACGGCTGAAACGAGCAATATTGCCGAACAATCTGCTCCGCACCGGCACCCCGTGTTCCCGGTGATAGTGACCCAAAAATTCAAACTTGATTTTTGCCATATCTACCGAGGACGGGCATTCCGCCTTGCAGCCCTTACATTCCACACACAAATCCATTACCCGGTACATCCGCTCCGAGGTGAATTCCGGGGGGGGCAAACGACCGGAAAGCACCGCCCGGAGCATATTGGCGCGTCCCCGGGTGCTGTGTTCTTCTTCCCGGGTTACCATAAAGCTGGGGCACATGGTTCCGGTGGTGCGCTTCCGGCACACCGCCGCACCGTTGCACATCTCAATAGCCCGGTCAAATCCCTGCTCCTCGTTGAAATCCAGGTAGGTCTTCAGGTGAATGGTGGAGTAATCCGCCCCGTAGCGCAAGTCTTCCGTCATGGAGTGGATATCGACAATATCGCCGGGGTTTAGAATGTTCTGGGGGTCGAAAATCTTTTTGACCTGTTTGTATAAAGCGAACAGTTCCTTTCCGTAAAAGCGTTCGTTCAACCAGCTCCGGCTGCGACCGTCGCCATGCTCGCTGGAGAGCGCTCCGCCATACTGCCCCACCAGTTCCGCGGAAAAGGCGGCTATTTTAGGCAGTTTCTGAATATCCGAGGCAACTTTGGTATTGATAAGCGGTCGCACGTGCAAACACCCGGCGCTGGCATGGGCATAATATGCTACCCGGGTGCCCAGGTCGTTGCAGAACGTTTCAATTCGGGAGATGTATTCCGCCAGGTGTTCCGGTGGCACCGCAGCATCCTCAATAAAGGGAATCGGTTTATAATCCCCCTTGATGCTCATCAACAGCCCCAGGCCAACCTTGCGCACCGTCCAGACATTTTGCTGCAATTGCTCATCAAAAGCCGGGATTATCTCGCAGGCAATCCGGGCTTGTTGCAGATGGCGCTTCAGCCCCTCCACGGCTGCTTTCAGTTCACTTTCGCTTTCCCCATAAAATTCGGTCACCAGGATGCAATTGGGATCGCCGCTCATAAAGGTGGAGAGCAGCCGGGCATATTCCGGCACCGATTTGCAAAGCGTCAGCCCGAGGTTATCCAGCAATTCAACCGCCGATGGTTCTACTTCCAGAATTCTGGGAACCGTGGTCAAGGCTTCGTGCAGACTGTTAAATTGCACCAGTGCCAGGGCGGTTTTCCGGGGAATTGGCACCAGGTTCAGTTTAATTTCGGTCATCACCGCCAGGGTACCTTCGGCACCGCAAATTAACCGGGCTAAGTTGAAACGGGGGTCCGGGGGATGATGGGGAGGGACGCCATTCCGGAGCAGGCGGTCTAAGTTATAGCCGCCGCAGCGTCGCCAGTGGCGGGGCGTTCCTGTTTGGATTACCTCTCTGTTTCCGGTTACCAGTTCTACCACCTCCCGGTAAATGGTGCCCTCCAGTCCGCCCTGGAGCTGCTTTTGCGCCAGTAAGTCATCCTCCATCGGGTAAAAATGAAACGGCGAACCGTCACTCAGGTACCCTTTGCATTCCAGGATATGGTCGGCGGTCATGCCATAGAGAATGGAATGGGCACCGGTGGAATTATTGGAGACTATTCCGCCCAGGGCTGCCCGGTTGCTACTGGCAGGGTCCGGTCCGTATTTCAGCCCATGGGGATGGAGAGCAATGTTCAGTTCATCCAGCACCACCCCGGGCTGCACCCGCACCCAGCCAGCTTCCGGATTGATTTCCAGCACATGATCGAGATGGCGGGTGAAATCGATTACCACCGCTTCATTCACCGCCTGACCGGCGAGACTGCTGCCGGCGGTACGGGGCAGTAAAGGAATTTTATGGCGGGCGGCTAATTCCACCGCCGCATGAACATCCTCCACGTTGCGGGGAAACATTACCCCGAAGGGCATCACCTGGTAAATGCTGGCGTCGGTGCTGTACAACATGCGATGATAAGTATCGGTGCGGAGATCAATCCCGGTGAGAGATTTTATTTCCTGGAAAAAAACTTGCAGAGATTCGGGTAGGGTCATGGCGTCATTTCAGATAGATGTTATGGATGAATTTTCGCCTGCCCCTTATGATTGGGGTGATTGATTGACTAGGTCATGTCGGGACAAGCCCATCCCCACCCTGAATCGTCCGGATGGGGATAAGCCAATATAATCAATCAGGAAGAATTATAAAAATGTATATGTTAAACCGGCCGCCAAAACTTGTTTCAATTGCCGCTGCACGGAGATGTCTCTATCATAGAACAATTTAACATTAAAACTGACTGCGATGTATTTGGATACCTTGGCAGCCAGGATGTTATCCCAGCGCACATCCACCTCATCAACCGATTTTAAATTTGAAAAAAGCTCCAGTTTGGTTGTAAAAAGAATATTTTCACTCACTTTACGGGAAAAGTCGGTGACCGATTCCATCCCAGCCTCGGAACGCACCGTTTCCACCGTGTTCAGCGTTGCCGGGTCATCGCTATAAAGAGCGGCAAACTGGTCAGCAACCGTTTGCTTCAGCGCCACACCCACACGGGTTTTGAAATCTTTTATCGGCTCATACCCCAGGCCGAGACTTTCGGTAAAATACCCGGGATCTAAAAATGTTGAAATTTTCACCCGGGGATCACTGGAAAAATCAAACCCCGCTGAAAGCTGGGTTTCCCCGGTAACGGCAACATAAGGGTTCACATAAACACCCAATTTATAGGTGAAAACACTTTCCAGATGCACTTCATCGGTTGTTTTTTTGGAGACCTCACCGGCAATTTTGGTTTTGCCGTAAGAAATTTTACCGGTGGTTGCCCAGTTATACATGGGTTGATCATTCTCAAATTTCCCATTAAGGTCTAATTGCCAGTTCCAGCTGTCTTCCCCGCCCTGGGACCAGTTACTGAAACTGCTCTGGGTAAAATTCAAATTGCCGACAATTTCGTTTTTCCAGCCGAACTTGGGCGCTTCTTTTTCCTGCGCTGCCAGGTGAATATTAAGGATGATCATCACAACCATAACCGAAATACCGAATCGTTTAAACACCATTATGGCTCTCCTCTACTTGTTTGATGTTGAGATATGGAAATCATTTGCAATGTCTATTGTGCGTCAAAAATAATCATTTAACTGTAAAGTTGCCAAACAAATAATAAAACGGCAATCCGCACCTGAATGACATTTTCCTGACATATCGGAGATCGGATTGCCGCTTGTTCCCCCCTTCCCAACTTACCGGAAGACCGTGTGGCTTAACCACACACCTCGAAAAGATTAATTCGCAGGTGCCCCGGCGTTATTTGCCGCATACAGATGCACATCCCGCTGGGGATAAGGAATGGAAAGCCCTTCTTTATCAAATTCCGTTTTGACCCGCTCCTGCATATCAAAATAAATGCTCCAGTAATCGGCGGCATTACACCAGACCCGCACCGTGAAATTCACCGAGCTATCCGCTAATTCCGAGAGAACGACCATGGATGCCGGTTCCTTCAGAATCCGGGCATCTGAGGCAATGATGCGGTTTAACACCATCTTGGCTTTGTTGATATCATCATCATAACCAATACCAAAAACCATATCCACCCGACGGGTCGGTTCAGTGGAAAAATTGGTGATGCTCCCCCCGGAAATGGCACCGTTGGGGATGATGATCGTTTTATTATCCGGCGTCTTGAGAATGGTATTGAACACCTGGATGGAGTGCACCGTACCGGTATAGCCCTGGGCGTCGATTAAATCACCCACTTTGTAGGGTTTAAACAGCAGGATCAACACCCCGCCGGCAAAATTCGCCAGGCTGCCCTGCAATGCCAAACCCACCGCCAGACCGGCAGCACCGATGATGGCAACAAATGAGGTGGTAGCAATTCCCACCATGGATGCCACACTAATCAATAACAAAATCTTTAACAGAATGCCGGTTAAGCTGGTCAAAAACTTTCGTAATGACACATCCACCTTGCCCTTTTCCATGGCACGGTCAAATAATTTCATCACCATTTTGATGATCCAAAGACCAATCAGCAGGGTAATAATTGCCAGGAGTAGTTTGGGGGCATACAACATTACCAATTCAATCGCTTTGTCGGTATATCCCTGTAAGTTATCCATAGTTTTTAGCCTCCTTTATTTAAGGTTAGATGGGACCAATTCGATTTCATGAAAAATTTGGGAGATATTCATACCGGATATCAATTTATGAAAGCCGGGGAAATAGGGTTCGATTAATTCCGTGACATCGAACAAAAGACGACGGTTAAGATACTGAGCCATCATTGCCATAAATCGGGCAATTTCCTCCTGAGAAAATCCAGCGATAAATAAATAATTCATTAAGGATAAGATGGGAAGATAAGCCCGGGCATTATTTTGCTCGTTAAAGTGTAAGGACAAGAACTTTTGATGTGCCGGCAGGATCGATTTGGAAACCTGGAAAAGATAAATCATGGCGCTGGCACCCGGAACACTCCCATGTATCCGGGCGTAATCCTCATCCTTCAGGTACAACATCAACCCGGACAAAAACGCCCCGATACCCTTCCGTATGGTCTCTTCATCTTTTCCTAACCGTCGCGCAAATTCCAGAATAAAAAAATCCACCTGTTTTTTCCCTGTTTAATCTTTTCGTCGGTGCCGTACCTTTTAATCAACTGAATATTTTCCGGTGAACAGGAACATCCAATTGGAAGATACCCCTTCATCGTTTATTACCTTTAAATTTACACGGCAAAAGTGCTTTCGAATCTTCCTCTCATTCATCACACTCATTTGCAAGACTCCGCAGGGGTTGATATCCACTCACGTGGGCTATCAATCAGTTCATCACACCGAGTGTTTTGGCATGAATTCGAGCAAGAACAACCAAAGGCTTTGCACTTTTGCCGTGTTCCTCCCATTTCGATAAAGAGCAGCATTCGGAAAACGCGGTTGGAATACTGCTCTTCATCAACCCAAAGTGTGTGTTATTTCACCCTTACAAATTCGATACGCCGGTTGCGCGCCCGACCTTCCCGGGTCGCATTGGTCGCAATCGGGTTCTCGGGACCATACCCCTTGGAACGGATGCGAGAGGCATCCACCCCATGCTGCACCAGGTAATGTTTAACCGCATCTGCCCGACGCTGTGAGAGTGTGTAGTTGAAATTCCGGTTTCCGGTATTATCCGTATACCCCCGAATTTCCACCACCATATCCGGATAAGCTTTTAAGGTGGCTAATACTTTCTGTAAAATTTCTTCGGACTGGGGGGTGATATCCGCTTTACCGGTTTCAAATTCAATGCCTTCTAAAACAATCTTGGCGCCTACTTCTTTTACTTCCAGTACCACATCGTCTTCCTTTGCCAGGGGATTGGTACCACGCGCCACTTCCTCACCATCCGTCACCGTTCCGTTATCCGTATCCGGGTTTAACGGATCCGTGCCGTATTTCATCACTTCATCGCCGTCGGTCAGGTTATCACCATCGGTATCCGCTTTGGAAAAATCGGTTTTGTTTTCCAGCACCTCTGCACCATCGCTTAAACCGTCATTATCCATGTCACGGTTTAAGGGATCGGATTTGTAGGTCATCAACTCATCCCGGTCGCTCAACCCGTCTTCATCGGTATCCGCTTTTAGAGGATTGGTTGCATAGGTAACCACTTCCTGTTTATCTGTCAACCCGTCATCATCGCTATCGGCTTTGTTGGGATTGGTTTTGTGAACCATCACCTCTTCGCGGTCGTTCAGTTCGTCATTATCGCTGTCTGCCAACAGAGGATTGGTCTGGTATTTGTTCACTTCATCCCCGTCATTCAGACCGTCTCCATCGGTATCAGCGACCTTCATTTTGGTGCCCAGCTTTTTTTCCTGGCGGTTGGTTAAACCGTCGCCATCCGGATCCGCATTCCAGTTAAAGCCGGTCATGGTTAACCCCGCCCGAAAATTGAAAAAAGCATCATTGGCAGCGGCAACTACCCCGTCCAGATCATCATTAAAACTGTAATGATATCCACCGGTTAGCTCTAACGAGGTATTATCCGATAGTTTAAACTGTAACCCCAGCCCTACCGGTACAACCCCGGTCCAGGCTTTGGTGTCAATTCCTTTGGAAGGATTAGAGGGCAACTTATTAATTTTATACCAGAGTGCACCCACCCCGGCATATAAATAAGGACTCCAATTTTCCCGGATAAAGGGGCGATATAACAACCGCACATCTAACGGATGGGTGGTCGTCTGGTAATTTTCCCCTTCCAACTGAGCGGCAATTCCTGCCCCAATTTCCCCTTCGAAATGGTCGGAAAAACTGTGGCGCAGAAATGCGCGGAAATAACTGCCGCCGGCATTATCGCCATCCTGGTCGGTACGGCTGAAGGTACGACCATACCCGGCACCTCCACCCAAATTCTCCGCTTTGAATTGAGCGGAAGCGGTAACGGTTAACATCGCCCACACCACAATCCCAATTAAAACATACTGTTTCATTTTTACTTCCTCCTGTACTCTGTTTTACGGTGAAAGATAACAGACCTTCTTCCTGTCAACCCCCATGCCAAACGCCCCCGCTTTGGTGTTATTTTTTCATCCACTCCCCCTTTCTTTTGTAAAAACAATTGGTTAATAAACAACACATTTTCCTCTTTTCCCCACGGCAAGAATTACTATTATCCACTTTTTTCCGGCATTTCCCCCAATTTCCGGGATACATTGGGGGAAATGACACAAACATTCCGGATCATTGCATTCGCCTATTCTCCGGCAACCGCAAGCATTCCATTGCCTGATTTCAACAATCCGGTGGGTAACATCCTGTAATCTATGGGCTGCGTTAACGGGTAAACGGTTCGCCAAGATGTAAAGGTATTTTACCAAAACTTGCTGTGTTCCCCGTCAAAGCGGCAAATATTTCAGAAACGTATCATTGCTCCCAAATATTGAGATGGATATAGTTGGGTATAGTAAAGATACCTGAAATATAGAAGTGAGCATCAGCAACCTTAATGGATATTCCTTAAAGAAAGGGGGTGTTCCCTTTCGGATAACAAAGAATCCACTTGTCTGTATTCATTTATAGGAATATATTAATATAGTAAATAATTGTTGGATTACAATTTTTTTTAAAAAAAGGTTTCTCAGATGGCAAAACATCCCTTACCGAAAATATTATTGGAACGGATTGCACAACGCTTTAAAGTTTTGGGTGAACCGATTCGGTTAGAAATTTTGAACCAGTTAATGGTGCATGATGAATTG
The DNA here is from genome assembly GCA_964471235.1 of uncultured Calditrichaceae bacterium. Taxonomy (GTDB): domain Bacteria; phylum Calditrichota; class Calditrichia; order RBG-13-44-9; family J075; genus CAYYGL01. Next base: position 26,400 of record CAYYGL010000025.1, on the reverse strand, counting down.
AACGTCATGCGGTTGGTGGAATTGACCGGTCAACGGCAGGCAAATATCAGTAAGCATCTAACCCTGATGGCTCGGGAAGGAATTTTAGAACGCCGGAAAGACGGGCTAAATGTGTATTATCGTATTGCAGACCCCACCATTCAGGGAATTTGCATGCTGGTATGCGGCAGGTTAAAGGAAGAGAACGCCATGAACCAATCCATTTTTAAGAAACTGGATATAGAGGATATGATACCGGAAATACCCGAAGATGTGGCTGAGATTCCGGACAAACCCAAAAAGGCAATGGAAGATTAACAATTCTACCATCTTTTCCCCGGGGATTTATTCACGGAAGCAGTACCGGCGCTTACGGAAAATCACTCCGCTGAAAATAACTTGTATACCCTGTGAAGAAATGTTATTTTATCGCCGTTTTAATTTCTGCAACTATATATAAAGAGATGGTTGCCCAGCATGTGTGGAATAGCAGGTTATTACTCCCGGGAAGAGAAGGATGCCGCCAACCAGGTCATGTTGATGTTATATGCCCAGCAGCATCGGGGGCAGGAAAGCTGCGGCATTGCGGTTTCGAAGGGCATAAAACTTCAGCTACATAAATCCATGGGATATGTGAAAGAAGCCTTCCCCGAGGAAACACTGGAACGGCTCTCCGGTTCTGTGGCTATCGGGCATGTGCGCTATCCCACCCGTGGTGATGCGGTCATCGAGAATACCCAGCCTTATATCATTGAAACCCTCAGCGGTCCCATCTATGCCATAGCCAGCAATGGCGATATCGTCAATTACGACGAAGTCGCCAATGAATTGCGAGTAAAAGGCGTCCATTTTTCCTCCAAGAATGACGGCGAACTCCTGGGGCGATTTATCGTCTATTATCACGAACGGAAGGATATGGAAATTGTTGACGCCATTCGTCTATTGATGAAAAAAATCAAAGGCGCTTATTCGGCGGTGTTTTTAACCTGTTCCACCCTGTATGCCTTTCGGGATGAGAATGGATTTCGACCTATGTTAATGGGACAGCGCGGGAACCATGTGGCATTTGCCTCGGAATCCTGTGCATTGGACATTTTGCGGGTCGATTCCATGCGGGAAATACAACCGGGGGAGATTGTGGTGGTCACCCCGCAACAGGAAATTTACCAGAGCCATTTTCATGCCCAGTTGTTGACCACCGAGCCGCTTCCCACCCCCCAGCCTCATCATTGTGTATTTGAAATGATATACTTTGCCCGCCCGGATAGTTACCAATTTGGGGAATACGTTTACGAGGTGCGGCAACAGATCGGCGCCCGTTTAGCGGCGTATGATGACGACATCGGCGATGTGGTGGTACCGGTGCCGGACTCGGCGAATTTTATTGCCATGGGATACGCCCTGGCGAAGAATATTCCTTTTCAGATGGGATTAATCCGAAATCATTACGTGGGCAGAACCTTCATCCGCCCGGACCAATATACCCGGGATGAATCGGTGCGCCAGAAATTTAACCCGTTAAAGGACTTTTTTACCGGCAAGCGGGTGATATTGGTTGATGACTCCATCGTGCGTGGCACCACCATCCGTAAATTGGTGCGGATGCTGAAAGGCGCCGGCGCCCGGGAAGTGCACCTGCGGATTGGCTCCCCACCGGTAAAATTCTCCTGCTATTACGGCATCGATACCCCCAATCCTTCCGAACTGATCGCCAACAACATGACTGTTGACGAAATTCAGGAATACATCGGGGCAGATTCTTTAAAGTATCTTGCAATAGACGATTTACAGAAATGCGTACAATCTTGCGACAAATTTTGTTATGCCTGCTTTAACGGCAAATACCCGGTTCCGAAATCCCAAATGGGTGTCGAAACCCCGGTTGGTGAAGAAGTCGGAAAATAATTAAGAATCGATAACGCGACTGGTGTGATGGAAATTATCCGCCTGAACAATATGATTTTCTATGCTCATCACGGCTATTACCAGGCGGAGCGGGAACTGGGCCAAAAATTTGAAGTGGATGTGGAAATGGAGTGTGATTTAAGCCGGGCAATTGAAACGGATAATTTGAAGGATACCGTTAACTATCGCGAAGTCTATCAACAAATATCTCGGATTTTCAATAACACCAAATTTACCCTGGTGGAGACCCTGGCAGAACGAATCGCCCGGCATGTTCTGGAACAATTCGCCATCCACTCCATCCGGATCAAAGTACGAAAACCCCAGGTTTCGATGAACGGATTCCTGGATAACGTGGAGGTGGAAATTTTTCGCACAAGATGAAACCGGTCGTCTTTCTTGCCCTGGGCTCTAACATCGAACCGCGCAAAACGTTTTTATTAGATGCGCTCCACTGTTTGACCGACCCGGGGATTCTGATCGCTGTCGCCCCGCTTTACGAATCTTTACCGTATGGAGAACCGCAGCAATCAAACTTCCTGAATACCGCGGTGCAGATGGCGTGTGACCTCTCTCCGCATGACCTTTTGAGGAAATTGAAACAAATAGAACAGCGACTGGGCAGGAAGGAGCGTTACCGCTGGGGTCCCCGGGAGATAGACCTGGACATCATTTTTTACGGAGAACTGGTGTTGAATACCCCGGAATTGCAAATTCCCCATAGCGATTATCAAAACCGGCGATTTGTCTTGCAGCCCTTAACGGATATCGCTCCCGAATTTATTGCCCCGGACACCGGAAAACCGCTTCGTCAACTGCTCTCGGAATGTACGGATCAAACACCGCTTACTTGCATAGAAAAACTGTGGTTTCATAATGGAATTGAGCTTTGAACATCTGCGTTATATTGCCATTGAAGGCGTTATCGGGGTGGGCAAAACCACCCTGGCAATCAAACTTCAGGAGCGGATTGGCGGCAAGTTGTTTCTGGAGGAGTTTGAAGAGAATCCCTTTCTGGAAGATTTTTACCGCGACCCCACGCATTATGCCTTTCAGACCCAGTTGTTTTTCTTACTGAGCCGCTATCGGCAGCAGGAAAAAATCATCCAGTATGATCTCTTCCACAATCGCATCATTGCCGATTATATGTTTTACAAAGACCGTATTTTTGCTACCCTCAATCTCAATGAGAAAGAATTTTCGTTATACAACATGGTCGCTAAAATTCTGGAGAAACGGATTGTGAAACCGGACCTGGCGATTTACCTGCGGTCCAGCACCGATCGGTTGATGAAGAATATTACCCGCCGGGCGCGCCCCTACGAAAGACAAATCCGCCGGGAATACATTGAAGCCCTGGGAAAATTATACGATGAATTTTTTTGGAATTATGACGAAACTCCATTATTAATCATTAATGTGGAGAATCTGGACTTTGTGAATAATGAAGAACATTTGAACCGGATTTTTGTGGAAATCAGCCGCCATACCCGTGGAAAAAAGGTGGTGAATTTTAACCTGTAAGGGGGATGGGGAAAGAGTGATAAACTGGCAGGGGCAGGTGGTAAAACAGTGTGCTATCAGCAATCAGCTTCCCGCAGGGAAGGCAGTGATAGAAGGGGAATGGGTGAGGAGACGGATGAGGAGCAGACGGCAATTCATCCGTCGCCACGGTTCCCAATCTTCGAAGGTAACCAACAGTCGTTTTTAAACACAACACATGGGCAGGAAAAACACAATGCCATTATTCAGATTCATTTTATGGGGCTTCATCGCCTATTTTTTGTATAAACTTTTTAAATCCTTGTTCAAGCCGACCACTCATCAACGGGTTTTCCGGCAAGACACCACTCAGCCTGCCTCGCCGCCTCCATTTGACCCGAAGAATGTGGAAGATATCGATTACATTGAGGTAAAAAAGAAGCCCAGTCAGGAAGACCCCCCGGAGACGGAATCGAGTAACTGATTGCCGCGCTCCTTACATCTTTACTGCTGTCTCTTCTTCTACTGCCCTTAGACCTATCGATATTGCTTAAACCCAGGTATTCGCCCCATATCTGCCAGGTTATGGGGAAGACAATAAAAACGGCATAATCCCGACTAACAATCTCTTCCCAGATCTCCCCGGGAAATATCCGTTAAGCAACAGGCACTTTTTTCCGAAGAATGGTATAGCATCTGTACACTCAAGGTAGAGACCAAAGGAGTATTCGATGAAGGAAGAGCAAAAGTATTCATCAAATCCGCAATTGACCGAATTGCTGGAAACCATGGTTCGGGAAGTCCGGCATTTTGCAGAATCTCAAATGACTCGAATAGAGCAATTGACCCGGATAGGTATCGCACTCTCTTCGGAACAGGATATCAACAAGTTATTGGAGATGATTATCGATGAGGCAATGCGTTTTTCAAATGCTGATGCCGGTACGCTTTATATCGTTGATGAAAATGCAAAACAACTCCAATTCAAAATCCTGAAGAATCTCTCGTTGAACTCCCACATGGGGGGCACCAGCGGTGTGGAGGTCACACTTCCCCCGGTTCCCCTGGAAGTGGATGGTAAACCCAATTATGCCAATGTTTCCTCCTATGTGGCATTGACGGCAGAAAGTATCAATATTGCCGATGTGTACCAGGCAGAAGGATTTGACTTTACGGGTCCCAAAAAATATGATGCCCAAACCGGCTACCGTTCTCAATCCATGTTAGTGGTGCCGATGCAGAATCATGATAATGAAATTATCGGGGTGTTGCAACTGCTCAACTCCCGGCACCCAAAAACCGGTGAGGTCATTCCATTTTCCGATGATTACGAGGAGATGATTAGCTCCCTGGCATCTCAGGCAGCCGTGGCGCTGGAAAATGCCGAGTTAATCAAGAGTTTGAAAGATTTGTTCGAAGCATTCATCCGGAGCATTGCCACCGCAATCGATGAAAAATCTCCATACACCGGCGGGCATATTCGCCGGGTGACCGAATTGACCATGGCTCTGGCACAAAAAATCAATGAGAGCCATGAAAAACCGTTTGCCGATGTTCACCTTTCCGAGGAGGAATTGGAAGAGCTGCGGATAGCCGCCTGGATGCACGATGTGGGAAAAATTACCACCCCGGAATATGTCATTGACAAATCCCGCAAGCTGGAAACCCTGTTCGACCGGATGGAATTGGTGAAAACCCGTTTTGAGTTGATTAAGTTGCAGAAGAAGCATGATTACCTGGAGAAAATATCGGCGGCGAGTGACAAAGCGGTTCGGAAGAAAACGGAAGCGCAAATGCAGCGGGAATTAACGCAACTGGATAAGGATCTGGAATTTCTCATCACCTGTAACCGGGGGGAAAATTTTTTAAGTGACCAGGACCTGGAGCGGCTGCAGGAGATTGCCGCCCGAACTTACACAATCGAGGGGCAAACGTATCCCTATTTAACCCCGGATGAGTTGGAGAATTTATCGGTTCGGAAAGGCACGCTAACCGCTGCCGAACGCAAAACCATCGAGCATCATGCCCTGATGAGTATTAAGATTCTCAATCAACTTCCCTTTCCCAAAAAACTTGCCAACGTGCCGGTGTATGCCGGCGGGCATCACGAAAAGCTGGATGGCTCCGGTTATCCGTACGGCTTATCCGGCGACAAGCTGCCGCTTCAGGCACGCATCATGGCAATTGCCGATGTCTTCGAGGCGCTGACTGCCCGGGACCGCCCCTACAAAAAACCGATGACGCTTTCGAAGGCCGTTCAAATTTTAAGCCGTATGTGCCAGGATGGGCATATTGATCCGGATATTTATAATGTGTTTATTAACAGCGGCTTATACCTGGAATATGCCCGTAAAGAGCTGAATCCCGAACAGGTTGACATTTCCCCCGCCCGGTGATAACTTTATCAGTTCGATAACAGATATGATGCAGTTTGTGTGCACCGCTGATAAGATTACATGAGCTGATAAGTTCTCAAAAAACGGGGGGAGTATATGGTGGATTATGACGATGTTTCCATCGGGGTAGCATTAAGCGGCGGGGCAACCCGCGGAATGGCGCACATCGGGGCATTAAAAGCGCTTCACGACAACGGCATTCACGCTGACATGATTGCCGGCACCAGCATCGGTGCCCTGGTTGCCGCCCTGTACGCTTTTGGCATTCCCATCGAGGAGATGTATGAACATGCTGTGGAGCTGAATTGGCTGAAGGTTTCCAGCTTCTCCCTTTCCCGCACCGGCTTACTTTCCAACAAACCCATCGGTGAGATGGTCGAACGCTTTATCGGCGATGCCGACATTTCCCAGGCATCCATTCCCCTGGCAATTGTGACCACCGATATCGCTACCGGTGAAAAGGTGGTTTTGCGGGAGGGAAATGTGGCAACGGCGGTGATGGCGAGCACCTGTGTGCCCGGAATCTTTAAGCCGGTAGAATTGAACGATCGCTTGTTGGTAGATGGCTACCTGTTGGAGAATGTGCCGGTAACGCCGCTGAAGGAGATGGGGGCAGATGTCATCATTTCGGTAAATTTGAGCGCCCGAAAACGCTACCGCATCCCGGACGGAATTTTTGATATTGTCTTGAATGCCTTCGACATTGCCGTGGATGCCAATGTTCGAAGGGGATTGCCCATTTCGGATGTGGTCATCGAACCGGACCTGTTTTCTATTCTGGACTCGGAGACCGCGAATCCGGCAGTCGCTTTTTTTGATGAAGGCTACACCGCCACCATGGCACGCCTGCAGGCTATCAAATCCATGTTGACCAAAAAGCACCGGGAGAAAAAGCACCCGGTATGGCATAAAGTTAAAAACTGGCTGAGTACGTCAATGTAAGCGGTACCCCGTTTCCAATTCAAGAGTCCATCAAAAAAGCGGCAGGGTAAGTGCCGCTTTTTTGATGTGCTATCGAATATTTCTCAGTGGTTATTCCACACTGGTTAATGCATCCTCTTCGCTATTAACATTCTTTTGAGCAATGGACGCTTTGGATTTGGAATAAGGGCAGCCGGAACAATCTTGTTTCTGTGCCTGCACTGCTTTTTGTTTGGAATACGGGCAATCACTGGCAGAGCCTTCCGGGCAATGGAATGCTTTCGATTGGGAAGCGGTTGTCACCGCAGCGTTGGTTGCATCACCGTGATAGTCACAGCCGGAAGAGGCTTTCACAATGCCCAATTGTTCCCCGGTCTGGCAAATAAAATCGGAATTGGTAAACGCAAATCCCGTTAACAACACCACGGCTACGATTGCTGTTATCCACCATACGCCTTTTTTATTCATGAGATGTTCCTTTCAATTTTGTGAAACGTTACATGAACTAATTTAATCAACAATAATATCGATCTGTTCAAAAAGCAAGCAAAAAACAGTTGCTACTCATTTTTTCCTATTTAAGGAACCGGGCTGGTGCGGCAGAGCTGTCGTCCACTTGAGCTAAAATGAGAGGCTCAGAGGTGGAATGTCGATGAAGCGCCACAAGCCCGGGGCGTTATTCACCCTCCATGTCCCAACTGTGCCGAATCAAACTTCCCCGTTCTTCATCGTTGCGAATCAGCAGGTACATCTCCAATTCCTGCTGTAGTTCCTCCACATGGGAGATGATGCCCACAATCCGGTTCTCTTTGCGGAGTGATTTGAGGGTATCAAATACGATTTGGAGCGACTCTTTGTCTAAAGTGCCGAATCCTTCATCCAAAAAGAAAAAATTGTTTTGGGAGCGGGTGAGATGCTGAATGCTGTCAGCCAGCGCCAATGCCAGGGAAAGCGCCGCCTGGAAGGTCTGACCACCGGAGAGTGTTTTCACACTGCGGGTTTGCCCGTCATTTAAAAAATCCCGCACCCGAAATTCGTTGTTTTCATCCACCTCCAGGCGCAATCGACGGCGGGTTAATTTCTGAAACCGCTCGTTGGCAGCATTGCACAGGTTTTGCAAATAGACGGTGGAAGCGTAATTGACAAAACCGCTCCCGCGGAACATGCTGCTCAACAACTGAAGGTTTTGTTCCCGTTCCTCCAATTTTTTCAGGCGTTTTTCCAGTTTTTGGCGGCTTTTTAATTTTTGCTGCAAGGTCTGAATTTCCGTTTGCAGCCCGCCAATCTGCTGTTGTTGAGCGGTCAATGCTTCCCGGGCTTGTGCAATTTCATCCTGCAAGCGATGATGGGCTACCGCATCATACGCCTTCCCCTTCAATTCTCCCTCCAATTGTTTTACCTGCTCCCGGGCAGCATGAAGCTGCTGTCGGAAACGTTCGATTTCCCGGCGTACTTGCTCACTATCCTTTTCCAGCGCCAGTATTCTCTTCACCGTTTCGATATCGGGGAATAAACTCTCAGCGATTTTTTGGGTTATCTCTTTCGACAATCGATCGGCATCTTTCCGGTAACCTGTCAGGGTCTTTTTACTGGCGGCAATGTTCCCTCTAACTTCATGTAATTGTTGTTGAAGTTGCTGGATAAGTGTTTCTTTTTCCCGGTAATCTTTCTCCA